>JAQYWN010000194.1 GCA_029379265.1 Rhizonema sp. NSF051 | reverse complement strand
CAAATTAACTATTGCTATATTTGTATTTAAACCTTCTCGCAATTTTGCCTGAATTTGAACAAGAAGTAATGAATGACCACCAAGGTCAAAGAAATTATCATGAATGCCCACCTTTTCAACATGAAGGATCTGCTGCCAGATATTAGCGATGGTTTGCTCCACTTCAGTTCTAGGTGGTTCATAAGTTGCTTCTAATTCTGGACGATGATCGTCTGGTTCTGGTAGCGCCGAAGGGTTGACTTTTCCATTAGGCGTAAGTGGTAGAGCCTTCAACATCACGAAAGTTGAGGGCACCATGTATTCCGGTAGCTTTTGTCTTAGGAATCTGTGCAGTTCACTAACGCTAAGTGTTTGTTTGTGTTTAGGAACAATATAACCTACCAAGCACTGGTTACTCAACTCTTTTTCCCAAGCTATAACTACAGCTTGTTTTACTTCCGGGTGTTGACATAATATGCTCTCAATTTCTCCTATCTCAATACGGAAACCCCTGACTTTGACTTGATGATCTACGCGTCCAAGGAACTCAATATTGCCGTCGCTTAAGTAGCGTGCCCGATCACCAGTTTTATATAACCGCGATCCTGACACAGATGCAATGAGTTCTTTGTTTGCAAAGGGGTTGGGAATGAACCGTTCGGCTGTTAGCTCAGACCGTTTGAGATACCCGCGAGCTAAAGAAACACCGCCGATGTATAATTCACCTGTCACGCCAATGGGCACGGGTTGCAGATGCTCATCAAGCAAATACATTTGCGTATTAGCAAGTGGACGACCAAGTGGAACTGTCTGTGAACTATAGTTAGCTTGTTGATCATGAAGCGCGAAAGTTGTCACCCCTACGGTCGCTTCTGTGGGACCGTAGTGATTGAAGATGAGGCAGTTTGGCGCTGAGGCTTGAATCTGCTCAATCAGTTTCCCACTTGCTGCTTCACCACCAAGAATCAGTCGCTGGCGGGGCAAAATCGACTCGGATGGTGCAGATGCGAGCAGAGTGGCAAGGTGGGAGGGTACAATTTTGAGACAGTCAATAGGATGTTTGTCGCAGTATTTTGCTAAGGCTGTTGAGTCAGTAGCACACTCGGCAGATAATACATGTAGACACCCTCCAGTACAAAGAGAAGAAAATATAACAGTGTTACCCAAATCTGCTGCTAGGGTGGAAACAGTAGCGAAGTTAGTTGTTGTTGATAAGTTCAACCTATCTATGATTCCGTTGAGGTAATTCAGGAGTTGCTTGTGTTCAATAGCCACCCCCTTTGGTTTACCAGTAGAGCCAGAGGTGAACAATACGTAGACCAAATTCTCAGTTGCCACTTTACTAGTGGGATTCTTATCACTGTGTTGAGCAATAATATCCCAGTCGGTGTCTAAGCGCACTATCTGCGATGTATATGTTGGTAGAGCATCGACTAATCGCTGTTGTGTCAATAGCACTGGTACTTGGGCATCCTGCAATCGGAAGGCAAGATTCTCCTTTGGTAATGCTGGATCAAGCGGTAAGTATGCGCCGCCAGCTTTGAGGATGCCCAAAAGTCCAATAATCATTTCCAGCGATCGCTCTACACAAAGCCCGACTAAAACTTCTGGCTTTACTCCCAGCGTTTGCAAGTAGTGAGCTATTTTGTTGACTTTTCGGTTAAGCTCTGCATAGGTCAATTGCTGATCTTCAAATATAACGGCAATATTATTGGGTGTTTTTTGTGCTTGTTCTTCAAAGAGTTGGTGAATACATTTGTCTTGTGGATAATCAATTTGCGTTTGGTTAAACTCAACCAGCAACTGTTGGCGATCGCTCTTGCTGAGAATCTCTAATTGAGAGATTTTCTCTTCTGGATTTGCCGTTACACTAGTTAATAAAGTTTGAAACTGTTCCGCTAAACCCTGAATAGTATCAGCATTAAAGTAGTTGATATCATAATAAAATTCTGCTATAAACAAACTTTCGGATTGAGTACAAGTGAGTTTTACTTTAAAAGGTTCAATACAACTATAATATTTTTCAAGAGAAAATGAAACATCAGCGGCAGTGAGTTGTTCTGGTAATTGCTCAAACTCGAAACCAATAGGAAAAGCGAGTAGAGTATTATTTTCCATTGGTTCTGGAACAAAATAATCCTGCCATTCTGAACCTGCCTCTATAGTTTGTTCTACTAGTTCTAAAAGTTCTTGAAAGCGCAAGTCTGGTGTCAAATGACTTTTAATTGGTAACCAGGTAGCAACAAGTCCTAGTAAATTTTGTAGTTCTTCATAATCTCTGCGAGCCGCAACCATACCAATGACGATATCTGGCTGTTTTGTCAGTCGCCAAATCAGCGTTTGCCAGCAAGCTAGTAAGACGACAGCAGTTGAAGTATCATATTTTTGGGCTAAAGTTTCAATTTTGGCTGTCAGTTGAGGAGTGATCGCTAATCGGAAACAGTCAGGTTGGAATACTGATTGTTTTGAAGCTTGGCTTTCAAAAGGCAGTTTTAATGTAGCTTGGGAAGAAAGCTTTTGCTCAAGCCAGTATTGATTAGCCTCCTCTGCATCTTCGTCTTCAAGTAATTGATTTTGCCATTCAGAAAATTGCAAGTACTGCACAACTTCTTGTGATACTGTCTCACATTGTAAGCAAGCAGAGTATGAGTCGCTGATATCAGCTACTAAATTTTTGAGTGTCCAGGTATCAGCACACAGGGAAGGGAGGTTAATTAGTAAAATATACTTATTTTCTGACAGTCTCAATAGAGATGCCTGCAACAGTGAATGTTGTTCAAGGTCTACATTTTGACTTCGTGCTTCTTGGAAAAGAGTCTCGATTTTGTTTGAGAGTTCCTTAGGTTCCCAATGACTCAAATTGATATCGCGCCACGACAGAATGCTGTTATTTGCTACAACCATAACAGCATTCTTCATACCATTTAGGCGGCGAAAGGTTGTACGTAGAATTTCATGTCGATTGATGACTTGCTGTAAGGCGCTTTTTAAAATCTCTGGTTTGAGATTTCCTTCTAGCACAAGGGCACATTGAGTACAATAAGCTAAACTAGATTGCTGCAATGACCAAAGACGCTTTTGTTGGGGGGAAAGCTGAAAGCCTTCATTAGTAAGATTTTGCATCTATTTGTGCCCTCACTTGACAAATTAAGCATAAGTTCCGTCTAAACTAAGTTCATCTTGATGACGACTCACTGAGTTGTTACAATCTACAAAGTAGACTCTTTCACCTAATGTTTTCTCGATTCCCAAAACGCGTTTCACATCATATACACTCCTCTTTTCATGAACTCATTGATTATACTCCTTGAATCATTTCTCCCATAGTCACCACAATTTTGCGGTCACCTAAATAAGAATTTCGTCCGTGAGCAGTCAACATGTTATCGAGCATCAAAATATCTCCTTTCTGCCAAGGGAAGCTCATCTGTGATTGCTGATAAACTTCATTAATTTCTGTAATAACTTCGTTTTCTATTGAAGTCCCATCTCCATAATAAACATTACGAGGTAGCTTTTTATCTCCAAAGGTAGATAACAAAGAATCTCTAACGTCTGCGTCCAAATACGCTATATGATGCAACTGTATTTGATTGAAAAATACAGGCTCACCAGTTTTTGGATGTACTGCTAAAGCTGGACGAATTTGGCGAGTTATTAAACCATTATTATCATACCATTCAAAATCAATTTGAGATTGACGGCAATAATTTTCTACCTCAGGCTTGTCATTAGTGCGAAAGAAGTTTTGCCAGCTTACATCTAGACCCTCAGTGTAGTTACGAACATACATAAATTGTTTTTGAGCCAATTTTTTTCTCAGCTTGGGACTGAGTATTTTGTATGCTTTTCGACAGTCTACAATTGGTGTATTTCCACCTTTTTGTGCTGGTTGCACGCAGAAAAACCAAATCTTTAGGGGCCATTGATGTAAGTGAGAGCTTTCATTGTGGAAGAGGATAGCTTTGTCAGGTGGATAAGGAGTAGAACCATAAACTTTACCGCTTTCTCCAGCACGAGGTAAGTCGCCATACTCACCGAATAAGTCAGGACAAATTGCCTGAGCAATACTTTCAAATTCTGAGACAGAATATACATTAAAATCTCGAAAGAGAATCGCTCCATGCTTTAACAATTCTGTCTCTATAAATTCCTGGTTAGTTTTAGCCCAAGCCACTAAATCAATATCGCGAGTAGCAGGCTGAATGACTAGAGGAAATGTTTGCCCTGGTTGGAGATAATCAGTTACAACCAATTTTTCTGCTGATAAGCTGACAGCCTTGGGGGCAATACTGATAAACTTTTGGCGGTTGAAGGCTTTGCGCTCTCGTTTTTGGATAACTTGTTGTTTTCTTTCTTCTTCAGTCAGCATTTCTAAATTGCTTAGCCGTGCATCAGGTTGGGAAATAATACTGTTAAGTAATGTCTCAAAGTGACTTGCCATACGAGTTATAGTGATCGGAGCGAATAAATCAGCATTATACTGCCACTTGCCTAAGATTCCTTGCTCTGTTTCCGTCAAAAATAACGCTAAATCAAACCTTGCAACTTTGTTTTCAACTTCTAACTGGCTTAATGTGAGTCCTGGTAATTCTAAAGGTGGCATTGGGGCGTTTTGGAGGACAAACAACACCTGAAATAGTGGAGATATATTCCTCAAATTCCGCTCAGGTTGTAAAGCTTTTACTAATTCCTCGAAAGGCAAATCTTGATGAGCATAAGCTCCTAATGCTACAGAGCGCACTCGTTTCAGCAGATCTTGGAAACTGGGATTTCCGCTTAAGTCAGTGCGTAAGACAAGCAGGTTGATAAAAAAGCCAATCAATAGCTCAGTTTCTGCTCGATTACGATTAGCGACATCAGTGCCAACAACAATGTCATCTTGATTGGTGTAGCGTTGTAGAAAGATTTGAAAACTTGCTAACAAGGTCATGAACAAGGTAACACCCTGTTGGCGCGACAGCGCTTGCAATCCTTGAGACACGTTAGAGGGAATAAGAAAAGATTGAGTAGCGCCTTTGTTGGTTTTAACTTCTGTTCGTGGACGAGTTGTAGGTAATTCCAGTACAGGGAGGTTGTTTCCTAATTGCTGTTTCCAGTAACTCAGTTGAGCTTCCAGTGTTTTTCCTTGTAACCTCTGTCGTTGCCATACGGCAAAGTCTGCGTACTGTATGGGTAATTCTGAAAGTGGAGAAGGTTTTTCAGCACAAAAGGCTTCATAAAGTGCTATCACCTCACGCACTAACACACCAATTGACCAGCCGTCAGAGGCAATATGGTGCATGGTCACTAGCACTATATGCTTTTGTTTACTCAGGCGTAGTAATCTTACTCGCAGCAGAAGCTCACTTTTTAAGTCAAAGGGTTGTTGCGCCTCGACCAATATCAGTTGTCTGACAGTACTATCTTGTTGCTCAAAAGGTAACTCACTCAGATCAAGTATTGGTAACAGTAGTAGTGTCATTGATGAGATGACTGCTATCGGTTGCCCTTCTACTGTCTTAAAATTAGTTCGCAAAGCTTCGTGGCGGCAGAGAATTTCATTGAAACTTTGTTCTAGTGCTATTAGGTTCAACTGTCCTTCTAAGCAAATAGCAGCAGGCATGTTATATAAAGGGCTTTCTGGCTCTAACTGAGTGAGAAACCACAGTCGCTGCTGAGCAAAAGATAGGGGTAACTCTTGGGAACGTGAAATGCGCTCAATGTTTGTTGCGTCGAGTCCTGAGTCTACTTTGCTGGCTTTCTCAATTTCTGTAGCTAACTCTGCTACTGTCGGCTTGTCGAACAAGCGATGCAAAGGAAGTTTTACTTCAAAAACTTTTTGTATCTGGGAAATGACACGAGTAGCTAGAAGAGAGTGCCCGCCTAATTCAAAGAAGTTACTGTGAATGCCTACTTTATCCAGATCGAGAACCTCTGCCCAGATTCCGGCTAGTATCTCCTCAACAGGGTTAGAAGGAGCCACAAAGATTTCTTCCGACTCAATCTGTGTTATCCCAGATGCTGCCAGCGTTCGCCTGTCCACTTTACCGTTAGGTGTCAGCGGCAGTGCCTCTAGTGTCACAAAAGTGGATGGAACCATGTACTCAGGGAGTTTCTGCTGTAGAAAACGGCGTAGCTGTGGCACAAGATCGCGAGTCCATTTTGCCTTCAAAGGATTATTGGCATAAAACGCTACGACAAAAGCCACCAAGCGCTTATCGCCATGTTTGTCATCTTGGTCTAAAACTACCGTTTCCTGGACAGCAGGGTGACCTACCAGTACTGCCTCTATATCCCCTAACTCAATCCGGAAGCCCCGGATCTTGACTTGATAGTCAATACGTCCTAAGTATTCAATGTCTCCATTGGGCAAGTAGCGTGCCTTATCGCCTGATTTATAAAGGCGTACGTTCGGTTGATCACTGAAGTAATTGGGAATAAATCTCTCGGCAGTGAGTTGTGATCGATTTAGATAACCTCGTGCTACACCAGCACCACCAACGTACATCTCACCATCTACACCAATGGGTACTGGCTGTCCATATTGATCTAACAAATAAATTTGCAAGTCACGAATTGGACGACCAATGACACTCCCACAAGTAGCTTCTAAGTCTGCCATTGTCAGTTTGCGATAGGTAACATGCACAGTTGTTTCCGTAATGCCGTACATATTGACTAATTGCGGAAACTGGTCACCATGTCGCTCAAACCAAGGTCTTAGACTTTGAAGTTCCAGAGCTTCCCCACCAAAAATGACCAGTCGCAGGCTCAAATTGTTGGCATCTCCCAACGATTCCTCTGCCTGTATAAGTTGGCGAAAAGCAGAAGGCGTTTGATTGAGTACTGTTACTTGCTGTGTTGACAACAATTTGTAAAAGTCTTCGGGTGAACGACTCAGCCAGTACGATACTACTACTAACTTTCCACCATACAGCAGGGCACCCCAAAGTTCCCAAACGGAGAAGTCAAAGGCGTAGGAATGGAACAGTGAAAGGACATCCTGTTGATTGAAGTGATACCAAGACTCAGTTGCTACAAATAAACGCACAACATTTGCATGATCCACCAAGACGCCTTTGGGTTGACCTGTTGAGCCTGAAGTATAGATGATATAAGCTAGGTTATCAGTTGTACATTTACTGATTAAGTTCTGTTGGCATTCTTTGGCGATACTTCCCCAATCTGTATCTAGGCAAACAGTTCTTGTTTGAGATTCTGGCAAATTCTCCATCAGGCGCTGTTGTGTCAGTAATACTGGCATCTGAGCGTCCTGCAATATGAAGGCTAAACGTTCTTGTGGATACGCTGCGTCTAGCGGTACATATGCGCCACCAGCTTTGAGGATGCCTAACAGCCCGATGACCATATCAAGTGATCGCTCCACAAAAATTCCTACCAGTACCTCTGGTCCGACTCCCAGTGAACGCAAATAGTGTGCTAGCTGATTGGCACGAAAATTCAATTCCTGATAAGTCAGTTGCTGGTCTTCAAAAACGACTGCTATGGCATTTGGTGTTTGTTCTACCTGAGCCTCAAACAACTGATGAATACAAATAGAGGGATGATCAGGCGATGTTTGATTCCAATCTACTAGCAGTTGCTGTTTTTCTGTTGCACTTAAAATTGGTAAGTCAAATAGATGCTGATCGGAATTGGCGACAATGCCTTCCAGTAGTGTCTGGAAATGCCCCTGCATTCGCTCAATGGTGGCAGTGTCAAATACGTCGCTGTTATACTCGAACACACCTGTCAATCCTTGTTCAGTTTCTCTCAAAAACACGGTTATATCAAACAAGGATGTTTCGGGTTCTACTTCCATCGGACTCAAGCTCAAGTCTGGAAGCTTCAACTCCTCTATGGGGGCATTCAGGAAAGCAAACCCCACTTGAAACAGTGGCGTGTAGCTTAAATTGCGCTCTGGCTGTAGCTCTTCCACAAGCTGCTCAAAGGGCAAATCTTGGTGAGCATATGCATCCAACGTCACCTGCCGAACCCGTTGCAGTAATTCTTTGAAGCTTGGATTTCCTGAAAGGTCAGTACGCAGTACAAGAGTATTGACAAAAAAGCCAATTAGATTTTCGATCTTACTAGTACAATTACGGTTGGCAATAGGAGAGCCAATCAAAATATCTGCTTGATTTGTGTAGCGATACAGTAGTGTCTTGAACGCCGCAAGCAAAGTCATAAACAGAGTCACGGCCTCTCTGTGTGAAAGAGACTTGAGTGCTTCGGTCAGAGCTTTGGAAATTTGCCACGGCTGTTTTCTTCCCCTAAAGGTTTGAATGGCTGGTCGAGGTCGGTCGGTCGGAAGTTGCAGTACAGGCAAGTTGCCGCCTAATTGTTGTTTCCAGTAAGTCTTTTGGGACGACTGTGCTGTTTGCAGCCACTGTCGCTGCCAAATAGCAAAGTCTGCATATTGAACAGGTAATTCCGGCAGTGACGAGGGGTTGCCGCTACAGAATGATTCGTAGAGTGCAGTTATTTCGTGAATAATCACGCCTGTTGACCAGCCATCGGCGACAATATGGTGTATAGTGAATACCAACACATGTTCCTCTTCATCCAACCGCAACAGGGTAGTTCCTAGCAATGCATCTTGAGTCAAGTCAAAGGACTGTCGTGCTTGTGAGCGAGCCAGCCGATGAACTTCAGCTTCTTGTTCTTCTAATAATTCTCCCAAATCTATAATGGGAAGCGTTATATTCAGCGCTGAAGCAATTTCCTGGACGGGATACCCGTCTACATCCCTAAAATTTGTACGCAAAACCTCGTGACGTCGGACAATTTCGTTCAAGCTTTGCTCCAGTGCTGTCACGTTGAGCGAACCTTTCAATATTACAGCTCGGGAAATATTGTAAAAAGGGTTACCTGGTTCGAGTTGGTCGAGGAACCACAATCGCTGCTGGGCAAAAGACAAAGGTAACTCTATATCTCGTGAAACGTTCTCAATTGGCGGAAGTTCCAGTTTCTGCCCAGCCCTCACTACAGTATCAATCAGTTCAGCTAGTCCCGCCACTGTCGGTGTTTCAAACAAACTACGTAAGCGCAACTCCACTTGAAAGGCTTCGCGTATTTGGGAAACAACTTGCGTTGCTAGTAATGAGTGTCCTCCCAAGTCGAAAAAGTTATCGTGGATACCTACGTGCTCAGTACCAAGAACTCTAGCCCAAATCCCAGCAAGGACCTCTTCAGCTGGCGTGCGAGGAGTTGTAAAGCTTGTTTCTAACTCAGGACGTACTTGATTGGGGACTGCCAGGGCTTGACGGTCTACTTTGCCGTTGGGAGTAAGCGGTAGCGCCTTGAGGATGACGAAGGTTGAAGGCACCATATACTCAGGCAACCTCGCCTGCACATAGTTACGCAGTTCATTAATCAGGATAGGCGATTCCTGATATGGTACAACGTAAGCTGCCAGATAGTTCTGACCAGACTCTGAATCTCTTGCTAAAACGACAACCTCGCGCACATTTGGGTGGAGAGTGAGTACTGCCTCAATTTCCCCTAATTCTACCCGGAAGCCCCGAATTTTAACTTGATGGTCAATTCGACCTAAAAACTCAATCGTGCCGTCTGGCAAATAGCGTGCCTGATCGCCAGTTTTGTAAAGCCGCGCCCCCTCTTCCTGACTGAATGGATTGGGAATAAATTTAACAGCTGTCTGTTGGGGCTGATTGAGATAGCATCTCGCGAGAGTTATACCACCAATGTATATTTCGCCACTGACTCCTATGGGAACAAGCTGTAGGTTCTCTTCTAGAACATAGACCTGCGTGTTAGGAATGGAGCGACCCAGGGGAACTGTTCTGGATTTTTGATTGTAAAAAAGGTCCTCATTAAGTTCTACAAGATAAGTAAGTACACCTACAGTGGCTTCTGTCGGACCGTAATGATTGAAGATTTGGCAATCTTGTGCATAGCTTTGAATCTGCTCGACCAGCTCCCAACTGGTAGCCTCACCACCCAGGATAAGTCGTTTTTGAGGCAGGATAGACTTAGGTGAAGAAGATGTTAACAGGGAAGCAAGGTGAGAGGGAACAATTTTGAGACAGTCAATCGGATGTCTGTGGCAGTATTCTGCTAAAGCTGCTAGGTCAGTAGCACATTCGTAGGAAATTATATGCAAACACCCCCCCGTACACAGACTAGGAAAGATAACCGTGTTGCCTAAGTCTGCAGCGAATGTAGAAACTAGTGCAAAGTTGGTACCTGCTGGCAAGTTTAACCTATCGATGATGGCATACAAGTAATTAAGCAATTGTTTGTGTTCAATTGCAACCCCTTTAGGTCTACCTGTAGAACCAGAGGTAAACAGTGCATATACTAGATTTTCACTCGTTACCTTGGTATTAAGATTGACTTCATTTTCCTGAGCAATAGTTTGCCAGTCGCTATCTAGGTAGATGACTGTTATTTGCTCAAAGTTATTCGCCATTGGTTCAAAGTTATTTACCAATGATGAATGACTAATGACTAATGACACTTGGAGATCCTGCAATCGTAATGCCAAACCTTCTTTCGGCAATGCCGGATCTAGTGGCACATAAGCTCCACCAGCTTTGAGGATGGCTAAAAGTCCAACTATCATATCAAGCGATCGCTCTACACACAGCCCTACTAATACCTCTGGTGCAACCCCCTGCTTTTGCAAGTAGTGAGCTATTCTGTTAGCCCGTTGATTGAGTTCATGGTAAGTCAGTTGTTGGTCGTCAAAAACAATAGCAACTTTATTGGGGGTTTTTTGTGCCTGTTCCTCAAACAGATGGTGAATGCACTTATTCTGTGGATAATCGCGCTTCGTGTTATTTACCTGGTCAAGCAGTTGTTTTCTCTCAATTGGACTAAGAATCTCTAACTGACTAATTGCTGTGTCTGGATGAGCGATCGCACTAGCTAACAATGTCTGAAATTGCTTGACCAAGCGTTTAATATCTTCTACATGAAATAAGTTCAAGTCATAGTGAAATGCTACACTAAGCGAATCATTCTGAAGAGTGCAGGAAAGCTTGACATTAAATCTTTCTATGCAAGAATATAATTGGTAAATCGAAAAAGATACATTAGCAGCTACAGAATTTTCTGGGAATTCTTCCCAGTCAAAACAGACTGGGAAAAAACGTAAAGTATTTGGATAAGATTCGGCTATTGATTCCCAAGTAAAGTAATCCTGTAGCTTATAAAGCTGCTTTGTACATTCATTATTTTTATGCAAAACATCAATGA
>JAQYWN010000001.1 GCA_029379265.1 Rhizonema sp. NSF051 | reverse complement strand
AAAGAAAACTACTATAGGAATGAACTCATTATTTTTGTAGAAGATTCGACAGAACGGATGAATATTGAGCAATCTTTGATGCAAGGAGCAAATGAGGCAAATCTTTTGCTCAGTACCTTAATCGCATCTAAGCAATATATTGACCAAATTGTGACCTCAATGGCAGATGGATTAGTGGTAACAACGCTGTCAGGCAAAATAAAAACAATCAATCCAGCCGCACAAGCTTTGCTGGAATATGACGAAGCTGAACTCCGAGGACAACCGATCTCTACAGTTATTGGCGAGAGGGCGAGAGATAGACAGGAGGCAAGAGGAGGGGAAGAAGAAAGGATTACTATCACTGACAACCAACAACCAACAACTGCCCTTATTAAAGATATAGAAACTGTTTGTTACACTAAAACTGGGAAAAAAATTCCTATTGCCTTTTCCTGTTCGGTAGTTCAAACAGAGATTGAGAACTTTCAAGGTTATGTTTATATTCTGCGGGACATGAGAGAACGCAAGCAAGTAGAGCTTGCGAAACAGGAATTTTTAGCGATGATCAGCCATGAGGTTCGGACGCCAATTACATCGGTAACTGGTATGGCTAGTTTGTTGTTGAGTACTGAGTTGAGTGTTAAACAGCAAGACTTTGTTAAAACCATTGAAACCAGTGGCAACGCCTTACTCGCAATTATTAACGACTTCTTAGACTTCTCCAAAATCGAATCAGGCAAGCTGGAATTAGAAGCACAACCTTTCGCGTTGCAAAGTTGCGTTAATGAGGCTCTTTATATGCTTGCACCGCAAGCTAAAGAGAAAGGGTTAAAACTCAGCTTCATAGATACTTCTGAAGTTTTCTCTTTGATTATTGCAGATATAACCAGGCTACGTCAAATCTTAATAAATTTACTTAGTAATGCGATTAAATTTACTGAAGCTGGCAGCGTTGAGGTTTCCACAATTGCCCGTGAAATAGATAGGAATCTAGATGGGAAAAAGAGTTACGAAATTCAGTTTGCTGTTAAAGATACAGGCATTGGCATTCCACGCGATCGCATAGAGCGTTTGTTCAAAGCCTTTAGTCAAGTGAACTCTTCGATGACTCGAGAGTATGGTGGTACGGGGTTAGGTCTTGCTATCTGCAAGAAATTGAGTGAGTTAATGGGTGGTAGAATTTGGGTTGAAAGTGAACCTGGCGTAGGCAGTACATTCTACTTCACGATTACCGCTCCTATTGTTGAAGAGAGATTGGAAAATGTATGTAAAGATATTGCCATTGATACTTATATAGCTGAAGAACACCCTTTAAAAATACTTTTAGTGGAAGATAATATTGTTAATCAAAAGATCGTACAACATTTACTACAGCGAATGGGTTATGAAGCAGATCTTGCTAACAATGGCTTAGAAGCTCTCTTGGCTCTGCGCCGTCAATCATATAATGTGGTCTTGATGGATGTGCATATGCCAGAGATGGATGGTTTGACAGCAACCCAACGTATCTGCAAAGAGTGGACACCAGAACTTCGTCCTTGGATTGTTGCCATGACAGCAAGTGGGATGTGGGGCGAGCACGAGCGTTGTCTGGCATCTGGGATGAATGACTACCTCTGTAAACCCATCGGAATTCAACAACTGATGCAGGTTCTTCAAAGGTGTCAGCCGATGATGAATTATTAAAGACAAGAACAATTTGTACTTTAATTATGTTAAAAATTCATAAATTTAGTTCTGTGTTCAGAGTTTTTACCCATCGCACGTTTGCTTTCTTCTAAAAAAGCCACTACCAAAGCACAAAACGAACACCACACTTCGTATGATCTTGCTCAATTCAAAATTGTTGAGCAAAGCGCGAGCTATCCTACCGCTAAATTCTCCGAATAGTAATTTATCTTTTCGTCCAAACCAACAGTTTCCAGCATGGTGATCGCACGTTGCCTCAATATCTCCTGTATGCAACTCTAAAGAAACCACACATTTTCTCTGTCCCTCAAAAACTTATTTCATCAAGTTATTTGCTGAACATATATCACCAATAAAGTGAAAAAATTATGCTAACTGCTGCTTGCTAGAACCATACAGTTATTGTCGTAAAATTGTGATGACTACACTTTGTGCTAAGATACCTCCAGTTTTTGCTCCGGCATTCTCTGTGCAAGTTTGGTTTGTACCAATTTGTACAGATTTGCATAAGTAAGAGCGCGAATTGAGAGAGGAAAACAGTTGAGGATAGGGTGAGCATGGGCAAATATCTTTGAAGCATCCAAGATAATGATTAGTCAGCAAAAACTTACTCTGTGCAACTGGCTGAAGAGGAAAAAAGTTGTTAAAACAGGCGATGCCCATGACTGGCTGCGCCTACGCTCTGCATTCACACGTCAACGTAAAGCTAAACGAGCCAAAATCATCATAAAGGGTGCTGAAAATCTAGATTGGACGGATACTCAAATTGCAGAAAACATTGGGTATTTCCCAGCCTTTGTCCGTAAGTGGCGTTACTGCTGCTGTTAAACTTGTAGCTTGGAAGAGGCGCAACGCCGTGGTTGTCCGCGTATATTTCAAAGGATTTTAGGAGTACAAGTTACAGCAATTGCTTATAGCAATCCAACAGATTTTGATGTCTCGGCGACTTTTTATCAGAAACAGCAACAGGAAAGTTGGGCTTTTACTGAGGAAGTTATCTGGTTGCCAAAATATCCTTCAAGTTTCTCCCAAACTGAAATTTGGTTTAGCATTCTACAACCTAAGTTAATAACCTCAAGTTATTGTCCTGATCTCAACACATCACCGATTTTATTGTCCGTTACAACCAGTGTGCCAAACCCATTAGATGACCATATACAGTAGCACAAATGATGAAAAAATTCGCGCTCGTATTAATTTAAAGCTGTACAAACTCTTGCTGCCACTTATCATCATAAAACAACTTTTCATGTTGATTCATGCGTCATTATGCTTGAAGATACTAAATGACAGCAAATTCAACAGAAACACTAGTTGATATCATCGCAATTGAGTTGAGAAGTATTGTACAGCAGGACGTAACGATTCCCATCAAAGGACCAATATTGATCCAAATAGTTCAGGAGGTGAAAAATGCTCTTAAGCAAGAACTGAGACAAGGTTTGCAGCAGATCGTTAACCAAAAGATCTGCCCGAACAGGCAAATCTTCTGGCAGTTACTGGGTGCTGGATTGGTGCCCTGCTTCAAGGCAGGCAGTTTTATCTTGTTGTCAGTGATACGCCGAATATGTTCGGGGGCATCTGCATGACTGATGCAAGTATTTATACTGTCTGTGGAGCAGTACAGAGCAACAGTCAGGGAATTTACATTCGCCGGATTGCAGATGAGCAACTGTTAGCACTGTGTCGAGAACAACAATTTGCTTATATTTTCACGCCGCGCCAGATGGGTAAATCTAGTTTAATGGTCCACACTGCCCTTCAACTCAGAACTGAAGGGATTCAGTCAGTGATGATTGATCTCACAGCCATAGGTAAGCAAGTCACAATTGCTGAACAGTGGGATCTGGTTTTACTCATCCAAATAGAAGCACAATTGATACTGGATACTGATGTACACCAATGGTGGCTTGCACACGCGCATCTGAGTTTGACTTCTCGGTTAACGGAATTTTTTCAGCAGGTGTTATTAGTTGAGGTGACGACACCAGTCGTGATTTTCATCGATGAAATCGATACAACTCTTAGCCTAGATTTTACAGACAGTTTTTATGCAGCTATTCGCTATCTCTACGTTTCCCGCGCTTTTTTCTCAGAATTTGAGCGGCTTTCTTTTGTTTTATTCGGTGTCGTAACTCCTGGGAACCTTATTCGCGACTCGAAGCGAACATCATTCAATATTGGTCAACGAGTTGACCTAACGGATTTTACCTTTGTTGAAGCTATACCGCTAGCAGAAGGATTGGGGTTGCCGAAGTTGAAAGCACAGCAGGTGTTGCAATGGGTGTTTTCTTGGACAGCAGGGCATCCGTACTTATCACAGCGTCTTTGTCGTATTATTAGCCAGCAATCCCGCAAAAATTGGTCAAAAGCCGATGTTGACCGCATAGTGAGCAGCAACTTCTTTGGTGCAATGAGTGAGCAGGATAATAACTTGCAGTTTGTCCGTGATATGCTCATCAAACGCGCACCAGATCGAGCTGCTGTTTTAACGATCTATCGCGAAATTCGTCGAGGGAAACGCCCTGTTCCGGATGAAGAGCAGTCAATCGTCAAATCTTACCTGAAACTATCAGGTGTAATCCGATGGGAAAATGGAGAGTTGAAAGTGAGAAATCCCATCTATCAGCAAGTGTTTGATTCAAAGTGGATCAATCAACATTTACCGTTAAATTTGCGGGATTTTTGGGAGCCTTATAAGCCAGTACTCCCCTATGCTGCGGGATCGCTGATATTTTCAGTTTTCATGGGAGGACTGGCAGTCTATGCGAACATAGAACGCCTAAGTGCGGAAAAAGCTCTCAAAGAAGTAGAGGTTTCAGTTCAAGGTTTCACTACAGAAAATCTTTTTGCCTCAGGTTTTGAACTAGAAGCTTTATTATCCGGCTTGAAAGCCGGAAAAAGTTTGAAAAAATATGGTAATGCTGTAGATGCAGATAACCGTATAAAAGCAATAGTTGCTCTGCGACAGGTTGTTTATGGATTGAAAGAACGCAACATACTGTCAGGGCACAGGGGTTTTGTCAGGAGCGTGGTGTTCAGCCCGGATGGCAAGACAATTGCCAGTGGTAGTTATGACAACACAGTAAAACTGTGGAATTTGTCAGGGCAGGAACTTCATACTCTTAAAGGACATAGCGGTTCTGTCACAAGCGTAGTTTTCAGCCCGGATGGCAAGACAATTGCCTCTGGTAGTTGGGATCGTACAGTGAAACTGTGGAATTTATCAGGGCAGGAACTCCATACCCTTAAAGGGCATAACGGTACAGTTAGGAGCGTGGTGTTTAGCCCGGATGGCGAGACCATTGCTACTTCTAGTGATGACAACACAGTAAAACTGTGGAATTTGTCAGGGCAGGAACTTCATACTCTTAAAGGACATAGCAGTTCTGTCTGGAGGGTGGTGTTCAGCCCGGATGGCAAGACCATTGCTACTGCTAGTGATGATTACACAGTGAAACTATGGAATTTGTCAGGGCAGGAACTCCATACTCTTAAAGGACATAGGAGTTCTGTCAGGAGCGTAGTGTTCAGCCCGGATAGCAAGACTATTGCCAGTGGTAGTTATGACAACACAGTAAAACTGTGGAGTTTGTCAGGGCAGGAACTCCATACTCTCAATGGGCATAGCGGTTCTGTCACGAGCGTAGTGTTCAGTCCGGATGGCAAGACCATTGCTAGTGGTGCTTATGACAACACAGTGAGACTGTGGAATTTGTCAGGGCAGGAACTCCATACTCTTAAAAGGCATAGCGGTACAGTCAGGAGCGTGGTGTTCAGTCCGGATGGCAAGACCATTGCCTCTGGTAGTGATGACAAGACAGTAAAATTATGGAATCTTTCTGGGCAGGAATTTTCTACTCTTATTGGGCATGGCAGTTCTGTTAGGAGCGTGGTGTTCAGCCCAGATGGCAAGACCATTGTTTCTGGTAGTGATGATACGAGCGTGAAACTGTGGGATCTGTCAGGGCAGCAACCGCAGGCACTCATTGGGCATCGCGGTACAGTCTGGAGCGTTGTGTTTAGCCCGGATGGCAAAACTATTGCCACTGCTAGTGATGACAAGACAGTAAAATTATGGAATCTTTCTGGGCAGGAACTCCATACTCTCAAAGGGTATAGCAGTTATGTCTGGAGCGCGGTGTTCAGCCCGGATGGCAAAACTATTGCTACTGACAGTGATGACAATACAGTAAAATTATGGAATCTTTCTGGGCAGGAACTTCATACTCTCAAAGGGCATCGCGATACAGTCAGGAGTGTGGTTTTCAGCCCGGATGGCAAGACTATTGCTACTGCTAGTGATGACAAGACAGTAAAATTATGGAATCTTTCTGGGCAGGAAATCCATACTCTCAAAGGGCATAGTGGTAGAGTCACGAGGGTGGCGTTCAGCCCGGATGGCAAAACTATTGCCACTGCTAGTGATGACAAGACAGTAAAATTATGGAATCTTTCTGGGCAGGAACTCCATACTCTCAAAGGGCATACCAGTTATGTTACAAGCGTAGTGTTCAGCCCAGATGGCAAGACCATTGCCACTGGTAGTGATGATAACACAGCGAAACTGTGGAATCTGTCGGGGCAGGAACTTCATACTCTCATTGGGTATAGTAGTTGGGTCAGGAGTGTGGTGTTCAGCCCCGATGGTAAAATTATTGCTACTGGTGTTGATAATAACACAGTGAAACTTTGGAATCTGTCTGGGGAGGAACTCCATACTCTCAAAGGGCATACCAGTTATGTCACGAGC
Organism: Rhizonema sp. NSF051; assembly: GCA_029379265.1. Classification (GTDB taxonomy): domain Bacteria; phylum Cyanobacteriota; class Cyanobacteriia; order Cyanobacteriales; family Nostocaceae; genus Rhizonema. Next base: position 37,957 of record JAQYWN010000001.1, on the reverse strand, counting down.
GTCATGTTTAGCCCGGATGGCAACACCATTGCCACTGGTAGTTATGATAACACAGTCAAACTGTGGAATCTGTCAGGTCAGGAACTTCATACTTTCAAAGGGCACACTGCTTCTGTGACGAGCGTGGTGTTCAGCCCAGATGGCAAGACCATTGCCTCTAGTAGTTATGATAACACAGTCAAACTGTCGAATCTGAATTTGGATGATCTACTGATACGTGGTTGTACTTGGATTTATGACTATTTGAAGAACAACCCTAATGTTCAGAATGATGACCGTCAGCTTTGTGATGATATTGCTAAAAAAAAGCCAAGATTGTAGCGACTTCGTTCTGCTGAGCCAACCTTAATATAGCAGGGAGCAGGGAGCAGGGAGCAGGGAGCAGGGAGCAGGGAGCAGGCTTGAAAGTCCTGTGGTTTCCGTGTTTTATCATTAGTTAATGTCCTAATTTACCTGGCAACTGCTATAACTAATAGTACAAAAAAATTGCAACAGGAGGTTGCCTGTTGAGCCACTCACTCTTCTATATCCCATACAGTTCCTAAATCCTCTCATCTTAGCGAAGGGTAGTGATTACGCTCTGGCAAACTCGCTGACTTTTCCTGTTAAGTCTTGAAAAGCTTGCTCGTAAAGGATTTGGGGCAAGGTACAAGATTTACAGTATAATCATTCAAGCGTGGTATCAGAGGTGACAAGTCATGTTGGACTGGTGGGAGAAAAATTTTGCGACTTGTGAGGAACGGCGTTGGCGTTCGCGCAGCGTTCCGAAGGAAAGCCCACCGTTCGCGCAGCGTCTCCGACTGGAGTTGGTATCGCCTCTGGTGACGAAGCCAAAGTAAACCGTTTGACTCTAAATTTTTAGTCCCTCAATAATGCTAATTGGTGACGAGGTTGGAATAACTTGGGTAAGTTGGAAGCCTGCCTTTTGCAGTAGCACTTGATATTCCTCCTCTGTGCGTTCGCGTCCACCAGTCATAACTAGCATATTGAGGTCAAATAACTTGCTAAAAGAAGATGCATTCCCAGTCGGAATTATTGTCTCAAACAGCAGAAGTGTACCATGCTGTGACATTGCCTGATGACAGTTTTTGAGAATAGCGATCGCTTTTTCGTCATCCCAGTCATGAATGATGTGTTTGAGAAGGTAAGCGTCACCACCTGCTGTTATATCAAATCCGGTTGATTGCACGCAGTTCCTACAACCCTTTACCCTCAACTTACAATGCTTATAGGTTTTTTATACTATGTGCATTTACCCGGATTTGATATTACTGACTCAAAGAAGTTCCCCGACACTACTGTACAGCGGTCTGCAAAACCTTGTGCTTGTACGCAAGATTTTGCTTCTTCTATCACGGTTGGTATATCAAAGACAATGCCTTTAACAATCGGATAAGCTTTAAGGATGCTAGTCACCAAACTACCCTGACCTCCTCCCACATCAACAACAGTGTTGAATGCTGAGAAATCATAACTGCAAATAATTGCTGACAAAACAACAGCTGTTAGACTTGTCATTGCACAATTAAACAACTTGCCAGCTTCGGAGTTTTTAAGGTAATGATCCCAAACACTCATTCCAGCGATGTCGTCAAACGCAATCTCACCAGTTTTGATGCTATGTAGCAGGTTTTCCCAGCCTAAGTAGTGCGCCTGTCCCAGTTCAGAAATGGCAAAAAAACGCATTGAACCAGGAACATCCGTTTGTAACGTACTAGCCAAGGGTGTTAAGCCAAATCGATGATGGTCATCTTCAACAAATATACCCACACTCTCCAGCGCACGCAGTAATCTGTACAAAGATGGCGTGTGAGTATTAGTGATTGCAGCTAGTTCCTCTACTGTTTTTGGCTCTGACTTCAGGTAGTCAGCAATACCAAGTTTAGCAGCAGTGTGGATTGCCCGTGAGACCCAGAAGCCAGAAATCATCTGGAGCATAACATCGGATGTAGAGACTTCAGTGCTTATGCTTGATTCGAGTGAATTCATTTTCTGCAAATTCTTGTCAAAGTTTCAGATTTATTGTAAAGGGTAAGCGCATCTCAAATGCTATTGACAGCTAGGTTGGGTCTGGTGAAGAAGATCGGGTATTGCCGTCGCAATCAATTCTTTAACGCCCGAATGTTAACGATCTAAGATTGAGGAACAATCTTAGGAGAAGGAACAAATGGAAGTTAAAGCCGCAGTAGCTTATAGTTCTGGCCAGCCGTTAACGATTGAAACAGTAAAACTTTTAGGTCCGAAAAAAGGGGAAGTGATGGTGGAGATCAAAGCGAGTGGGGTTTGCCACACTGATGCCTTCACCCTTTCTGGTGCTGATCCTGAAGGTTTATTTCCTGCTATTTTGGGACATGAAGGCGCAGGGGTTGTTGTGGAAGTTGGTCCGGGAGTCACCAGTGTTAAACCGGGCGATCGCGTCATTCCTTTATACACCCCAGAATGCCGTCAGTGTGAATATTGCCTCAGCTTCAAAACCAATCTCTGTCAGGCCATCCGCGTGACTCAAGGGCGAGGTGTCATGCCTGATGGCACTAGTCGCTTTTCCATGAATGGGCAGATGATTCATCATTATATGGGGACATCGACCTTTTCTAACTATACGGTGTTGCCGGAGATTGCTGTGGCAAAAATCCGGGAGGATGCGCCTTTTGACAAAGTTTGTTACATTGGCTGTGGTGTAACCACGGGTGTTGGTGCAGTCATTAACACAGCTAAGGTAGAACCTGGAGCCAATGTGGTTGTTTTTGGGTTGGGTGGGATTGGCTTGAATGTGATCCAAGCTTCCCGGATGGTAGGAGCCAATATGATTGTCGGTGTAGATACCAATCCGGCCAAGAAAGATTTAGCAGAAAAATTTGGCATGACTCACTTCGTCAACCCCAAAGAAGTTGAAGGCGATTTGGTTCCCTATATAGTTGACTTAACCAAAGGCGGTGCTGATTACAGCTTTGAATGCATAGGGAATGTGAAAATCATGCGTCAAGCATTAGAATGCTGTCATAAAGGTTGGGGGGTAAGCGTAATTATTGGTGTTGCTGGTGCTGGTGAGGAAATTTCCACCCGTCCTTTCCAACTTGTGACTGGGCGTGTTTGGAAAGGTTCAGCATTTGGTGGCGCTAGAGGACGCACTGATGTCCCAAAAATTGTCGATTGGTACATGGAGGGTAAAATCAACATTGACGATTTGATTACTAATGTGATGCCGATAGAACGTATTAATGATGCTTTTGATTTAATGCACAAGGGTGAGTCGATTCGGTGTGTGGTAACTTTTGATTGAGAGAAGGCTCTTGAGTGGGGGAGAGTGCGAATGCTTTTGATACTCTACGCTAACCCCAAGGGAAGCGATCAGCTACATTTCTTCCTTGCAAATGTGGAAGAAGAGTGCATATTGTTCGACTCGTAGGATATAACTGCCACCTCACGCTGCCCAATTCTTCCAACTTTTTTCGGTCTTACAACTGTATTAATGTCCAAATATAGTATTTCCTACCCCTTTCTTCTATGGTTAAACTCAACTCAGAATACAAATGCTTCGGTGGCAAACTCGGCTTTTATAGTCATTTTTCCTCCAATTGTAACGGTGAAATGCGTTTTGCTGTCTACCAACCACCGCAAGCAACTCAGAAACCAGTGCCAGTTCTCTATTTTCTTTCCGGGTTAGCGTGTACGGAAGAAAACTTTATGGTTAAGGCAGGGGCACAGCAATATGCTGCAAAATACGGTTTGATACTCGTAACGCCAGATACTAGTCCTCGCAATACTGGTATTTTTAGTGAGGATGATGACTGGGACTTTGGCTCGGGTGCTGGCTTTTACGTGGATGCAACTGAGGAACTTTGGGCATCTCATTACCGAATGTATAGCTATGTTGTTCAAGAATTACCTGCTTTGATTGCCAATAATTTCCCCGTACAATCGGATAGACAAGGTATTTTCGGTCACTCAATGGGTGGACATGGTGCGTTGGTTTGTGCTTTGAGAAACCCCGAACAATACAAATCGGTATCAGCGTTTGCACCCATTGCCGCACCGATGCGTTGTCCTTGGGGTCAAAAGGCATTTAGTGGCTATTTAGGTAGCGATCGCGAAAGTTGGCGTGCCTACGATGCGAGTGAATTGGTGAAGCAAGTGGGATATCACAGTCCTATTCTCATCGACCAAGGTACTGCCGATCAATTTCTCACTCAACAGCAACTCCTGCCAGACGTCTTTGAACAAGCTTGCACCGCAGTTAATGAACCTCTGATTTTACGTTATCAAGAAGGTTACGACCATAGTTATTATTTTATTTCGACTTTTATTGAGGATCACATTCGCCACCATGCAGGTAAACTACAAATACTTTAGTTACTAGGGGCAATGTATAAGCCGAGGTGATTGGTGATCGGGAAAAAGACCATCAGGAAAGATGTAATGATATTCCCATTACCTATTACCCCCCTAACTATATAATTAATACCTTACGTTCGTCAAAGTCGAAGAGCAAATCACCGTTGAAACAGGTTATGGAACGCAAAAAAGCCATCATCATCGGCTCTGGTATTGGAGGTTTGGCGCTAGGAATACGCTTACAAAGCCTTGGTTTCAACACTATAATTTTTGAGAAACTTGATGCTGCTGGTGGACGGGCTTACGTTCGGCGTGTTAACGGCTTTACGTTCGATATGGGACCAACAGTTATCACAGTACCCCACTTTATTGAAGAACTCTTTGCACTTGAGCGCGATGCAGCGGCTCTGGGAGAGCCTGACTATCCAGCATCTGTCCTTGGTGAAGGGAGCCGCATCACGTCAGGCATCAGTGGCGGATCGGCTACATCCAAGTACGTGAAAATCATCCCCATACTACCGTTTTACCGCATCTATTTTGATGATGGAACTTGCTTTGACTACGATGGCGATCCCGAACATACTCGTCAACAAATCAGTGCGATCGCACCAGAAGATCTCGCTGGGTACGAGCAGTTTCATCAGGATGCAAAAGCAATCTTTGAACGTGGTTTCATTGATGTGGGTTATAAATACTTTGGCAACATAAGTTCAATGCTGGGGATCGCTCCCGATCTAGTGAGGCTTAATGCCATTATTCCACTCTTTTCTTTTGTCAAGAAGTACTTCAAAAGTCACAAACTTCAACAACTATTCAGCTTTGAACCCTTACTCATTGGCGGTAATCCACTGAAAGTACCAGCTATATATGCAATGCTTCACTTTGTGGAGAAGACTTGGGGAATCCATTTTGCCATGGGAGGAACGGGTGCGCTCGTCCAAGGTTTAGTACGTAAATTTGAGGAATTAGGTGGAGTGATTCGCTACAACAGTGAGGTAGTACGCATTGACGTTAGCAGCCAGAATGGTAGGAAAGCGAGTGGGGTTACCTTGGCAGAAGGTACTCAATTCAATGCCGATCTCGTTGTCTCAAACGGTGACTACGTCAATACTTACATGAAGCTGATCGACTCGAAGTATCGATTTTTTCAGCAGGATCTTCGACTCAAACTAATGAGGCAGTCGATGTCGCTAATGGTCATTTACTTCGGCTTCCGTGCCGATGGGTTGAAGCTGGATCTTCGGCATCATAACATTATTCTCGGACCAAGGTATGAGGAGCTGATGCGAGACATTTTTGACCGCAAAGTGCTCGCAAAGGATTTTTCCCAGTATCTACACATTCCATCGCTTACCGATCCCAGCCTTGCACCACCAGGACACCACGCTGCATATACCCTGATTCCTGTACCCAATCAAGGTAGTGGTTTGGACTGGGAGACTCTGGCTGAGCCGTTTGCCGACAAAGTGCTTGGATTTCTTGAGGAGCAGGGATACATTGCCGATCTACGCGATCGCCTAGTTTACAAAAGTTTCATCACTCCTGATTACTTCGAGTCCACTCTCAATAGTTGGCTTGGGAATGGGTTTGGTGTCGAGCCAATTCTCCGGCAATCAGCATTCTTCCGACCTCACAATCGTAGTGAGGATATCAAAAATCTCTATTTGGTAGGTGCAAATACACAGCCGGGTGGAGGAACTCCAGCAGTGATGATGTCGGCAAAGATTACAGCACGCCTAATTGCCAAAGATTTTGATATCCCTCTGGCGATCGTCAATGGATTACACACAGCAAAGGACGCGGAGGAGATGTTACAAATATAGGCACGAGGCATACTGTGGGATACAGAAGGAAAGGTATTAATAGAAACTTCAATTTTATCCCGCGTAGCGAGAACCGTTTAGAATCCTTCTCACTGTGTTCCGAGGGAGAAATCAAACCTGCGTATAGATTGACCAGTGGCAACGTTTCGGATATCGTGAGCTTCCCACAAGAGCGTGAACTCAGCACAGACTTGATAGTGAATAAAGCAACTATTAAATTCTTAGGCGTGGGCAAATGTGATTCCAAGATAATGCTTTAGACTGAAAGCACTCATTATTTAGTCCGGTGCCAAAAAAGCTTATGTCCAAATCAAGCCAAGATGACGATTTCTACTCTCGACTGATGACAATGAGTCAGGAGGCTCTGGAGAACGATTACTTTGAAGCTGCTTACCATATCCTGTGTGCTAGGCGCGCACGTAGCTTTTACGCTACGCGATCAGCAGCGTTTAGAAGCTGTAAGAGAAGCAGCAATAGCCCAACTGGCTTGGATTGATCAGAACGCCCATGAACATAAGATGTCAACTAAGTCTGTAGCCAAGCGCAGTGGTGTCAATCTTTACAACTCTCTCTTGACCCAAATCGATGCAGATTTGACCATTTTAGGACTCAAGAGTGCCAAGAAGATATTGATAAGCTATGCAGATTTGGTAGTCAGCTTGCGAGGTCTTGAGGTACGTTTTTTGACAATAGGATAGCGAATTCTACGAGATCGGGGTTGTCCGGTTTTCTACTCTGGAGATTTTCCGCTTCTTAAACAAAATATAGTTTGCCCTTAACTTATTGCTATTAAATTATTACAGTGAACTCGAAAGAAAGATATATTCTGTCGTATTTTTACGGGTTTGATGTGAACGGTAGAGCAAATCAGACTACTGATTGAAAATCACGTTGCTGAACCCCTGGAATGAAAAGTCCTACGGATGAATTGACTTTGTTGTGTCTGTCTTAATTTAACGTTAACAAAAACATCATGTTCAATAGATCTAAATGGGCGATCGCCCTAACTTTGTTGTGTAGTGCATCTGCAATTCTGGCAATTGCCAGCCAATCAACGAGTGCTGCAAACCGGGTGCGATCGCGCTACCAGCACGTACTAATCCTCTCTATCGATGGGCTGCATGGCGCAGATATTGCCGATGCCGCACTTCAGTCAAACCTACCTAACATTATAAGCTTGGAAAAAACAGGCGTCACCTATACTAACGCCTTTACCTCAGAACCTTCAGATTCCTTTCCAGGCACCTTATCCTATCTCACTGGTGCCAGTCCCAAGACAACAGGAGTCTACTATGATGACAGCTATGATCGCCAACTGACTTTTCCTGGTGGTAGTGCCAGTGATCCTCGTGGAACTGAAGTTGTGCTGGATGAAAGTATCGACAAGGATTCAAGCCTGCTGAATGGTGGCGGAGATTATGGAGTTGGGAGTATCGATCCGAAGAAGTTACCCCTAGCGTGTACGAATACAGACTGCACACCTGTATATCCCCACAATTTTGTCAAGGTGAATACGATTTTTGACGTTGCCAAAGGAGCAGGGTTGTACACAGCTTTTTCCGATAAACATTCAGGGGCGTATGATATTGCAAATGGTCCCAATGGTAATGCTGTTGACGACTACTACTCACCAGAGATTGCGGCCTTAGTAGCGATTGAAAACGGTGTCTTAGTAGATAAATCAACTGCTCAGAATAAGAGCGCTCTCACCTTTAATGGTGTCACCAGCGATTACAAATTGACTGAAGCATACGATGATTTGAAAGTCACAGCAATTGTGAATGAAATCAATGGTAAGAATTCTTTAGGGACACAAGATGCCCCAGTGCCTGCCATTTTTGCGATGAATTTCCAGGCAGTCAGTGTAGCACAGAAAGCCCAAGTAGGCGGCATTGATTTCGCCAATGGTACTGAAACTCCATCCTCTGAATTCACAGATGCTCTTTCCCACACTGATGCAAGCGTTGGTAAAATTGTCAATGCGTTGAAACAAAAGAATTTACTAAATTCTACTTTGGTGATTGTCACAGCCAAACATGGTCAGAATCCACGTCTCGGCTCATCCACCTTAGTTCAAGATTCAATTATACCCAATGCCTTAAAAGTAGAGGCGGGTGTGGAAGTTGCTCAAGCAACTCAGGATGATGTGTCGTTGCTTTGGTTGAAAGATCAGGAGCAAACAAAAGCTGCTGTTCGGGCTTTAGAAAAGCTAAAAGCCAATAGTCAGACTTGTGGTGGCACTGTACAAGATAACTGTAATCCGGGAATTGAAGAAATTTTCTCCGGCTCGAAATTAAGGCAGGCAGGCTTTGGGAATCCTGCAAGGGATACTCGCACGCCTGACATAATTGTAAAACTCAAACCAGGTTTTATTCTCGTCGGAAATGTTGCATCTAAGGTGAAAAGAGCCGAACATGGAGGTTTGAATGAAGATGATACTCATGTGGGGTTGATTGTAAACAGCGATGCTTTACCAGATAACCTTAAGGGTTCTGTTCAAGATGACAAAGTTGATACCACTCAAATTGCTGTGACGACACTGGATGCATTAGGTCTTAATCCGGCATATTTACAGGGAGCTAAGATTCAGAAAACTCAAGTGCTACCAGGATTAGATATTCCCAGTCGGTTCTGAACAAACTAAACTCACTGGGGGATTGTCTACCCCCGGTAAGGCTACCAGGATTAGATATTCCCAGTCGGTTCTGAACAAGTCGGCTGTTTAGTTACCGCGCACCGATTCAATCCCGTTGCCGGGAATCATTGATTTGAAAGGTCTTAAAGACGCTTTCTCAAAAATGTTTAAAAAGCAGTTTCAATCCCGTTGCCGGGAATCATTGATTTGAAAGCGGCGATCGCTTGTAGTCCACTGGACTCTAGCGCTGAGGGTTTCAATCCCGTTGCCGGGAATCATTGATTTGAAAGAAGAATGCTTTCTCCAAATTGACGTCCTCCCTTCCCTAAGTTTCAATCCCGTTGCCGGGAATCATTGATTTGAAAGCTGGACTTTGCGGAACAGGAGTTGGCTGTATTCTTGTTGGGTTTCAATCCCGTTGCCGGGAATCATTGATTTGAAAGCAAGCCATACAAACACTATTGCTTGGTACGAGACGAGTTTCAATCCCGTTGCCGGGAATCATTGATTTGAAAGTTTTTCAGAAAAATCAATGTATATCTATGTTAGTTTCAATCCCGTTGCCGGGAATCATTGATTTGAAAGGGCAGCGTCACCTGAATAAAATGAATTATCTCAATTGGTTTCAATCCCGTTGCCGGGAATCATTGATTTGAAAGTTTTTGATAGGTCATTATGCTACATGTCGAATTGTTTAGTTTCAATCCCGTTGCCGGGAATCATTGATTTGAAAGAGTTAGAGCTTTCTCTAGGGACATTGTTCTTAGTCGAGTTTCAATCCCGTTGCCGGGAATCATTGATTTGAAAGTTATGGGTTGTGCTAATGGAAGTCAGAAAAAGTCAAGTGGTTTCAATCCCGTTGCCGGGAATCATTGATTTGAAAGATTACAAGCATTGAGCTTATAAATACTGGAGCAAAGTTTCAATCCCGTTGCCGGGAATCATTGATTTGAAAGCTTTGGGAACTCTCAAACCTTCAGATTATCCGCGTTTCAATCCCGTTGCCGGGAATCATTGATTTGAAAGCTAATGGACCGAATCAGCGAAAAAAGTCAGGTAGATATGGTTTCAATCCCGTTGCCGGGAATCATTGATTTGAAAGAAGGATCGCGCCAGTTGTTTCCTTGCCAAGATGTAATGTTTCAATCCCGTTGCCGGGAATCATTGATTTGAAAGTCCGCCTGGTGAAACCCAGTCATAGAAGGCTTGAGACAGCCCTTTTTGGCAGGTCGGTTTTAAAAGTCCATTTCCAGGATTCATCAATGAGAGAACTGATGAGTATCAAAACCTGTAAAGTATTGATTTGTCAAGGTTCTGAGCAGTTTGGCGGGACCCCCGGTGTTTTTGCCCCTGCTTCGAGCCGCCAAAAAATCCTTCAGCTACATCATTATAATATGATAGTTTCGTCTTGTCTGGGTTTATCTGAACCATAAGTAATGGTTTTCTTCACTGCACCAGCATCTAGGACGTAAATGCGTACTGAATCCTCAATCGGTTTAATCAAATTCTCGATTTTGATTTTCAGTTTAGCAAACTGCATGGCGTTTAGGAAGCATTCAAATATGCTGTATTGCGTCCATTTGCCATAACCGGAAAGCAGACTGTGCAGCTTTTTTCGTCGTTTGTTACCAGTGCGGGTATCGGGGATATCGTAAATGACCAAGTAAAACAATGTACTCATCGTAGTATCAGTGGTTTGTAAACAACTCCTTCTTGTAGGTGACGGCTTAATAACCGTGCTTGTAATTCGATCGCACGTCGATAATGGCAGCGATAGCCAAAGGTTGGATGCTTAAACTCGTCATTCATTTTGCGTTCCCAGCAGTTGAGAAATTTCTTCCGACCGCTTTCGCAAAGGCGATATGCACCAAGACTTTCGCTACAATCTGATGATTGTAGTTCTTTGTGACTAATCACTGATAGAATGAGATTATGGGCAATCAGGGGACGAAATTCCTCCATCAAATCCAAAACCATCGCAGGTTGTCCCCGCGTAGTTTCATGCAAATAGCCGATGTAGGGATCTAAACCTGCCATGTGGATTGCTGCTGTGACTTGCACTTGCAAAAGTCCATAAGTAAACCCAAGCAATGCATTCACGGCATCGGTAGGCGGACGGCGATTTCTACCGTTGAAAGACCAATGTTCGTTCAGCATCGCCGACCAACAAGTAAAATATTCCCGTGCTGCTAAACCTTCAACTCCCCTGACTTCATTCAGCGTTGTTTGTTCTTTGACCAGTTGTTTACGGGATTTGAGGGGATTATCTTTTTGACCGTGACGGTAGAGAACGGTATACTGGTTGTGAATTTTACCAGTGACGATAGTTTTCACGAGTTCCAGCCGTCTTTGTTCGTCGTAGTAGAGCGAGTATTGTGCCAACCGCAGTTGCCCGTTACGCGAGTAGCCAGGAAGCGCCGTACCCAAGTACTTGCCAAAATGAGAAAGGTAATGTACTGGCATTCCCAGTTCTAACGCATACGTCAACGCATCACCAGTTATTTGGGGATTTCCCATCAATACGACTTGTTCGACGGTTTGCGCTGCTACTGAATGCTTTGCCCAAGAACCATCTTCTTGCTTTAATGCCACCTTAAAGGCTTCCGCATTTTTACTTAAAACTGCATCAGGTTGCGTAACATAAAGTATAGACATTTTTATTCCTCTCGACGTAATTGTTTGATTTCATTCGGCAAACAAATGTTTTTTAAGCTACAGTCGCGACATTTCTGGGGATGCTCGATGGGTTCAGGCATGGGGCAGGCGATCGCAGTCAGTGCCGCAGAAATGGCTTGTTGTGTTGCTTGCCGCAATGCGGGTATAAAATCTACTCGCTGGCGACGGCGATTGGCATAATAGAAAATTTCGCCATAACTAATTGTGCGCCCCGTACGTTCTTCAAGACACAACGCCGCACCACAAAGCTGAAAGTGATCGCTCAGATGATTCGCCATTCGACCTTTTTTGAATTCTACCGGGATGAGTTGGTTGTCTTTTTCCTCAACTGCATCAATAATCCCGTGGATGTGCAGGCTATCGCTCCACACCCACTGATGGCGATAAATCACCGTATCTCCCTCAGTGTATTGACCATCCGTATCCACATTACGGTGTAAATGGCGACCAATAATCATGTGTTCATTATCAGCATTTTCTCCTAGTTGGTATTCCAGGTAGAAGCGGCGAGGGCAGTATTCCCAAGCATTAAGGTATGCTAATGGGAGTGAATGTTCGTGCTGTTCATTCATCGGTTATTTGTAATTTTTCGCTGTTTTGGTTTGGAAGTTTGGCTGAGTGCGCTTGTCATAGCCAGTTGAGTTTGTCCCATCCCCATCGAGGTTTTGCGCCCTACCCCCGAAAAAAAGGCAAAATTGGCGAGAATAGTTGCTATCTTCGCGGCTTCTACTTCTTGGAAGCGATAACGCACCCAACCCTGTGCGCCAATTTCTGCACCTCCTTCCATTTTGAGTGCGTGAGTTTTGAGTTCGTATGCCGAAACGAAAGCGTTCCATTCCATTGGTGCAAGGTGGTATTGTTCTGGCGCAAACGCATTCCAGCGTCGGTGCAGCGAGTTAAAGACTAATTCCGGCAGGGGAAACGTCTGAACCCCTTGGTTTTGTTTAAAGCTGGTGGGGGAAAGAAACTGCAATTCGATGTCATTCAAAACTTGAGCAGGATGTGACAGCAACCCATAATCTGCGGCACCTGCTAGATGGTGCGTACCCGGTAGAGCATACATATTGCGTAACACAAAAGGAAAATTTGCGAGTACGAGCTTCTGGGTTTCCGATTGCTCAAACCCACTCATTAGTGATTCGATGATACTTCCGTCTAAAATGCCGATGCGAAAGTAAAAAAAGTCTCCAACTTGCGTGCCAGATGGGCGGCGATTTCCTAATAAACTTGAAATACTCAAAGGTGAATTCTGACTGGCATGAATAATCGACGCTACCTCAGAATTACCCAACGCTATCCACTTTAAAACTAAAGCATGTAGCGCCCGCGATAAAGTTGGTGGTATGTATCCAACATCCGCAGCTGCAAGTTCGACGACGACTGAGTGTAGTGTTGGCGGTTTATACGGTTGCTGCAACATTTCCTGCTCCATAAGATGTCCGTAATGGTAAACGAATCTGTTCGGGTAACTGGGGAAATTGCATTTTGAACTTTTTCCAAGCATCTCCTGTTGCTTCCCGATACTCACCACGCAGTTGTGCCTGACTCACCAAACTGACTGGCGGCATCACAATGCGGTTGTATAGTAGTATTTGAGTATCGGTTGGTAAATCGAGAGGATTTAATGGGTGTAAGCAGACATATTCCCCTGACTTAACTTGAATTAGCGAATCGGGAATTTTGACTATCTCAACATGAGTTTTGGCAGCCCATTTCCCCAGACGTATCCAACGCGGGAAGTTAACAGCTTCGGGTGCAATAATATATGTGCGATATAGGCTGCCAACAGCCAATTCTTTTGCTCGCCCGTAGTTAATGGGATAATTTTTATCTGCCCCTTTTTCACCAAACTGTTTTGACTTACCATAGTAAGTTACTTGGGCAGCTTTAAAAGTGTTAATTTGGTAGGACCAAATTATGGGTTGTGCTGGAAAGACATAAATTCCTGCTTGATTTAAATGTAGAAGATTTTGTTCGGCTTTGCTATCCAAATATGTCGGTTTCTGTGCCATTTCTCCTTGAAGGCGATAGGCTTGGGGAATATATTTGATTCCGAATAATGCAAAACTCAGTGCCCAGTTGTGCAAATATTTTTCTGTTTCGTAGAGAATTCCCATCTCTCGTGTGGCAAAAAAGACATTGTCATGCAATGTGAGAGTGCAATGGTAAAGTGTCATATGAGGGAATTGGTGAACTGTGTTTTTCTTCTCTACAGCAATCCGTCGAGGAGAACGAAAGAACCGTCAAGGCAAGAAAAAGAGGACTTATTCGGCACAAATAAATAAAGGTTTGTAGTAGCGCTTCAGCGCTGATTGATGTCTAGAGCGCTAAAGCGCAACTACGAGCCTTTACATAAATTCATATAGTCAGGTTTGTAGTAGCGCTTCAGCGCTGATTGATGTCTAGAGCGCTAAAGCGCAACTACGAGCCTTTACATAAAATAGTTCGGTTTTCTGTGTTGATTTACTTAGTTCCTGAACTATTTAGGATTGCTGTATTACTTACTTACCTTTTTTCTTCAAGGCACCAAATGATTCTGCATAGGCTTTGGTTTGCCCGTAAAGTGCTGTCATATTTTCAAGCGATCGCATTTCGTCTTGATACAGGGTGCTAATTTCATGAACTAAATCATCCAACTGCGAACCAAACATGAGATGTGCTTTGCGTACAGGTTCGTCATTCAACAAGGTATTTGCCACGGTTTGTGCCTGATGCAAGATATCGCCAATTGGAGTATCAATGTCGCCTTTCGATTTTAAGGCATCGTAGAGAGCTTGAGTATAGTGTAAATTACTGAATATTTCCCCATCACAAAAGGCAATTCCAACGATGTAGTTTCGCATCGTTCCTGTACGTGATTCCTGTGCGCCGTAACGTTTTGTCCGTAGTAAGTTGCCCAATACGTAAATAAAACCTTCATAAGTTGTATCTCGTAAGGTTTCGATAGTTGGAAATGTCACTTCTGGTATGACATGATCTAACTCGTTAATAGCACTCCGCATCTCTCCTGCTTCACTCATTGTTCCACCTTCAAAAGGTGCATTGAAAGTAAAACTGCGATGTGATTGTTCGTAATTGTTCAGGGAAAATGCCGAATCAGAGTAAACCTTGGAACGTTCCGAACCGCCATCACCAATTGCAAATCCATAGATAATACAGTCGGGACATTTTTTACAAGATTGTTCCCCATTATATTCGCAGAATTTCTCCTTGTTTGATTTATCAGCAGTGGTAAGGTTGAGTGCGCGAAGTAATTCTCTTCCTGCAAGGCGTTCAGGGGTGGTTTGCTTGCGCTTGAACATCACTAAACGGCTGATTTTTTCTTTGTTCTCCAATCCGGCTTGTGTTCGTGCAGTGTTGAGAATACCATCAGTTTGAAAGACTGGAAATGATTGACTGTGGCGTAGCATAATAAGGTGGATGTATTTCCCTGTAGCCAAGCGAGGAAATGCAGATTGAAATTGTGGTTTTAAGCTTTCTAAAACTGTCATAATTTTTCTCCCAATGATTCAGATTTTGATGAATTTTCTTGTAACGCCAACCAACGATAGGTAAATTCGGCACCGGATTTTATCCGATTGCGATTTTCTTGTAACAAGGCGCGATCGCCTTTATAAAGTTCGAGAAATAACTCTTGAACGCAAATCGTCATAAAAGTGTGAATGGCTGTCAACTCCCTGGCTTCTCTTATGGCTCTATCTACAGATTTATCCATTATCAATGGACGTTTGTAAACTTCTTGACGTTTAATGGCATCTTGAATTTGTCCGGCAGCTTGTAAAATCAAATCCTCCTGCTCAACTTGTTGCGGTACGCTAAGAATGATTTCCAAAGCCTTAGATAAGGGCAGCAATATTGTGTGACTTGATTCGCGTAAATTAGCTTGGTAAAATGTGCGGTATTGTCGCACTAACTTTTCCATGAGTTTCATCAAATAACTTCCTTCTGTTTTAACTGAGTCATCTTCTGTTTTTACCCATAATTGGGTATATTGCCAGTAACGTTGAACTTCTTCATGAGTGGGATTTCCTTTTTGATCGGATCGCAATCTTTCTTCAGCTAAAGCAAAAATATTCAGGACATTAGTGCTGACTTCCCTCACGGTTTTAATCAAATCTCTCCACTTAGCATCAGGCGGTGAACTGCGGGTATCTAAATGCAAGCTATAGGCAATCATCAGCCGTTGTAATGCAGAGGAAAAATCTTGAATTCGTAAGGAAGTTGATAAACCTAATAAGTTCCAAAATCCAGCGGGAGCATCAAGAATTACGGATTCTTTAAAGTCACTATCACTGTTGTAAAGCGGTACAGAACTGCTAGTAGCTATGACTTTCACTCCCAGTAACATGGGAAGCATTAAAGCGATGAAAGCAGGTTGTACCCAAGCATCTGTGAGGGTTTTCCCGCGTGTTACTGTGTAACTCATTGCCATAAATGGCAAATTTTCTTTAGCATATTTGTGGCGTTCTTTCTCAAATCGACCTAATTCTGGTTCATCTAATAACCAGTTCATAGATTGCAGTCCGCTAAAATTCATTCCGGCTTCTAACCATTGTTTACGTATATCCCAAAGATTGACTTGCTTCATATTGTTAATTAATAATTTAATAGCAGCAGCAGTTTGTGGTGAATAAACATAGGCAGGAAAAATGTATAAAAATATTGGTTGTTGTTCTTCGAGTTTCCCTGCGGGTACTGCCCATAAAGCTTGACGAAGCAGCATTTCTAAAGCCCAAATTTTAGAAATACCTCGTTTAATTTGCCGTCCACCAAGGGGATTTTTATTACTGTACTGCTGGGGTTTAAATAATACCACAGAATCCATTTGGTCTTCTGATTCAAATTCCCCAGAACTAAGAGAACAAATTGGTTGTTTGGCTGCTTTAGTTTTAGCGTCGGTATATGCTGCAAATTCAGCCGCAAACGCTGGATTTTCAGTTTCCCATCCTTTGACTTCTAAATATTGAGTTAAATAACGAGAAAAGATTTCACGGATTGGATTGTGGTGTTCTGGTAGTAAGTTGCGATCACTTGCCCAACTCGCCAAATCTTCCGCCCATTGATTGAGTTTTTCGGAAACATCTTCTGGTTTCAACGTGGCATGATCGGCAATATAATGAGCTGCGACTTGATACCAACCATAGTAGACTCCTCCTGACTGTACTTGTGTTTGTTCCGGTGAGATTTTGTCTTGGAGTTCTAAAGTATTTAGTATCCAAGTTATATATTCGGGAGAATTGCCAAAAAATTCCTTTTGGGTGATAAAGATAAATTCAGCTATGCGATCAGCACGGATATCTGCACCTTGACTGAGATATTCTTTTTCTGATTCAGTTAAAGATAACTTTTCTAACCGTTTGGGTGTTGCTGGATCTTTTATGTTATTGACACGCGCTGCAATCACATCTGGAAGTTGGGGAATCAGTTCGGCAGCAGAAAATAATTCTAAGGTTTGGGGAGCAACTTTTAATCCCTTCCCATCTCGTTTAAAGCCAATTTCTCCACTCAGCATTTTACTTCCTAAAACACTGCTTACCTGCCGCCAAATATAACCTTGGAGTTCTAATTGTTCGGGAGTTTCACTATCATTAGGTGCGAGATATACGACACCTTGAGCAAAAAATAAAATTGGTTCCCATTCTATCTCCTTGGCAAAATTCACTGTGGCATTGTGGATACCGTTCGTCAGAATGCCTAAAGTGTCTCGCAGGCGGTGATAGACTAATTGTTTGTGAATACCTAGAAAACGTAGGTGTTCGCGCAGGCGATCGCCTCCTGATTTCGTATCAATCTCTCCTGGATCTTTCAGGTGAACGGCAATGTCTCCAAAACCGAGGAGATGACGTAGCGGTAACTTAAGGCGACGAGAATCATCAATGTGAAACTTGGGCCAGTTGGCAGGTATAATGTTAGTCCCATGTTTAAACTGGGTATTTTGTGCTAAAAAAGCAATGTCCGAAAGATATTCCCGCCACTGCGACCAAAATAAGTCAAAATTCAGTTTTTCACCTAATTCTTGACAAACTTCCAGAATTGCCGTAATATCAGCAGCGTGAGGAGGTTTTTTAGCTTGGGCGCGGCAATGTTTGTCATAATCATGTAAGGTGATTCCCAAACACAGCAGTCGCTTTTCGATATCTGACAAAGATAAATCTTGCCTTAAGTGCGGAATCAAGTTCCAAGATGTCAATAAGGCATTCAATACATGTACCATTAAACTTTGGTCAGGATTTTGCGACCATTCCCGAGATTTCTCTCCAGCATATTTATCGCCAATTTGACACAACATCTGATAATGTACTGCTTCTGAACCTCCTAAGGCAGTTGCTAAAGCAAATTCTCGTTCCAATGCTGGTAATACAGTTTCAATATATGAACGTAGAATTGGATCTGTATCTGCTGGTAAGGTTTCAGTCAGCAGAGTTTGTAGTAGAGTTGGCATGAAGATTTCTCTAAAAAATTGATGATTCAAATCGGGTACGGTAGAACTTTTTCAACCTTCCACCCAAAGCGGCTAACAGTAAGGCATCTTGGTTAAAAGCACAGGCATAGGTTTCTTCGGAAGCATTAGTGACTCGATATAAGCCAAAAAGAAAGCTGAGGTTAAGGGTTTTGCTAACTTCCCAGTGACTTGTCGGGGAATTCTTACGAACGGGAACTAGAAAGGCAAGTATTTTCTTTTGTTTCAAGCAAGCGATCGCCTCAGATTGAGGATGTCCGATTACACTTAGCTTGTCTACCAATGAAAGTTCACCACACTTCAATTCGCTACTCTTGCGGTTGCAATGCAAGCTGAGATGAAATCGTTCATCTACCCAACTTTGAACGCGAAGATAAACCTTGATATACTCATCGGGAAATTCTTCTTCTCCATGACTGGATTGAGAAGCTGCTTGCAGGAATGTTTCTCTGTCTGTGACTTCTACCAATGCATAAGGTAACAATCTCAGCAAGTCATAAGCGTAAAAGCGATGATTTTCCCAAACAGCAGCTTGGAGAGTTGAAGCACCTCGGAAACGCAAAAGTTCAGTTTGAATAGCTTTGCCAACATCATTATTCTGTAAAGCGAACCACTGCTTGCGTGCAGATTCCAGGGATGAAGAGTAGACACGCTGCAAATCTTCAGTCATGCGATCGCGCACTTGTTGACTGACTTTGGCGTTTTCCTGACTCATTCGTGCCAGCATTCCCTGTGCTTGCAATGCACCCCAACGTTGGCTATATTGATGAAATTCTTTGGGTGGATCAAAAGCATAGGCGATCGCATCAGTTAATTCACCTCTTTCCATACTTGGAGTGAGTTTTTCTTGTAATCTCGCCATCACCCAAGGCGTATGACTAGGAATCAAAAGAAAAGCTTTATACGTAGAAAACCCAGAATGTCGTCCCAAACGACCCAAACGTTGTATGATAGTTGCTGAATCACTACTCTCAAAAATCAACAGGTGAATTTTAAAGTCAACTCCCACATCCACCGCAGATGTTCCCACAACCAAAACTGGCTGGTTGCTATCTTTGAGTTGAGTTTGGGTTTGTAACCTTTCTTGACGATCAATGCGTCCACTGATTTCTCTGACGATGACTCCTGGCAGTAATTCATCAAGTTGACGAGCGATCGTACCCGCCTTGGCAACAGAATTGACAATAATCAACCCTCTGCCTTTTGCTTCTGCATCCAAAATTTCTTGAATGTGAGCAGCCATTTCAGTCAGCCATGAAAGCGTGTCTGTCTCTTTTAATTCCACAAACTCCAGTTCAACTGGCTGTAAAATTTGCCGATAGCCTGGAGAATTTTCATTCGGCTGGAAAGTACGTGGCAACTCAGAGATTGGAAGTTCCAGAAGTTGGGAATAACCAGGAGTATTTTTATCCGCGTAAACTCCTTCCACAGCTTCAATATTAAACCCGGTTTGGCGCAGTTGTTCAATAAAATCTGATTTAGGTGTTGCCGAAGTAAATAAGAAACGCCTTGGACGTGATTGATTTTCCTGAGTACGGCGGATGAGTGTCATACTGTTCAAAACCGCAGCTTCTTGATGCGGGCCAAAAATATGAAACTCATCAAACACCCATAAATCTGGCCATTCTGCCAATATTAGAGGTAGCAAGTCATTACTATAAGGCGCATTTCGATACTGAAAGTGAGTGATGTAATGAAAAATATCAGGATTGGTCAGCAAAAATGGCTTATCTTGGATAGCTAGTAACAGTTCTTGAAACTTGTTGCTCTTTTGTGCTTGCTTTACCCGGCGACTTAACTCTGCACCAAACAGGCGATCGACTCGTTCAGAAGCATCCAACCCGAACACTTCGTGATAGTGTTTTTGCTGTTGAGTTTGGTCTTCCACCAATTCAATGGTAGGATATTGACTCATAATCCGAAAACTTGGGTTAAGCAGTCCGGGTAAAGAAGCACCTAGAGATTTACCATCTCCAGTTGCAGACTTGTTAAAAATAATGTCAGCTTTTCCTTGAACAACAGCAGCATAAGTTTTTGCTTGGTGAGAGGAGAGCGGACATGTGTAACCTTCTGGAGGTTTAAGCTTGTCTGCTTGGCAAATTTCTTTGCATCCCAGCAGACACTTACCTACACCTGCATTGAGTTCAGAGTAGAGAGGGTGTAACAAAACTTTCACAGCAGTCTGAGTAGCTCGATTTCTCTCAGAATATTACCCATTTCAAAAAGGTCGTAGTCAAAAATTGATAACTTCTCATAAAAAGGGGAGATTTTTAAAAAGTAAAGATTTATATACAAATATTGCATTAATAACAATTTTATGAGTCTTTGCGTTTTATTCTCACCTAAGCAAAGCCTGAGATGATACAAATAAAACCTGTGAAGGCTTACTAATTGAGCGTTTCATAGAAAGACAGAGTAAAGAAAGTAGATCGGCAATAAAAAACAAAACTATTTCATATCATGTTCGGTTGAACACTTACAATAATGTTTGTAGTTGCGCTTCAGCGCTATCAAACTGTTAAGAACGAAGACAGCACAACTACGAACCTGTCCTTTATTTATAACTCATTTACCGAACATGATATCAGAGGGAACGCTTAATAGTGAAACTCACACGTTTTCTTTGTAGGATTGAAAAAAAGGACGCCGTTTTTTCTAAGCACTACATCCGCTGAAAACATTTTTTTAAGTAAGCTGTAAACTACGCTCCTATGCTTTAGTTGTGTAGCCAGTGCTTTGCGCGGGTTCCACAATGGATTGTACAACCACTGTATGCTGTTCGTAGTTGCGCTTTAGCACTCTTATTGCACAAAATCGGATAATTGCCGTATGATGTACTTAGCCAAAAAAATTGGCGGGTCGAAGCACGGGCGAAAAACCCCCTACTCCCGCCAAATCTCCAGAACCTTGATAATTCAATAGCTTTGGTAATTTCGATACTTTTGGTTTCGCTATTCACAGGTTCCCAAAATGGACTTTTAGAATAGACATGCCAAAATCGGCTGTACGAAGCTTTCTATGATTGGGTTACAGGTGACGGGGGTTTCAAATCTATGAATCCTGGCAACGGGATTGAAACTTTTGAAGTTATACGAGTTAAAGGATCGCTTATGAAAGTTTCAAATCTATGAATCCTGGCAACGGGATTGAAACCAATCCCATTCCACTAAACCAAACGTTACCGTCAGCATGTTTCAAATCTATGAATCCTGGCAACGGGATTGAAACCGAGGATTGCTTCAGGAGAATTTTGTTGGTCACTTTAGTTTCAAATCTATGAATCCTGGCAACAGGATTGAAACGATCGGTGTTCTTCTTAATGCTATCAGTGTCAGTTTTGTTTCAAATCTATGAATCCTGGCAACGCGATTGAAACCATTCTTTTCCTTTCCAAAACTAAAATACCCAAAATGAGTTTCAAATCTATGAATCCTGGCAACGGGATTGAAACGATATTCAGCTGACGAATACAACACCAGCAACTATGGTTGTTTCAAATCTATGAATCCTGGCAACGGGATTGAAACTTTTTACCGTTCATGTTACCAAAAATGCCCATGTGTTGTTTCAAATCTATGAATCCTGGCAACGGGATTGAAACGAGTTTACCGGACCCCCGAATACTACCCAATTTCAGAGTTTCAAATCTATGAATCCTGGCAACGGGATTGAAACCTTCTATTTGCTCAAGTCGAGCAGATGAGGAAATTGTTTCAAATCTATGAATCCTGGCAACGGGATTGAAACTTCTGCTATTCCTTTGTCTACTAAAAAACTTTTGGTGTTTCAAATCTATGAATCCTGGCAACGGGATTGAAACTTCAATAACGCAAATGACTTTAAGTGCTGAGTTCGAGGGTTTCAAATCTATGAATCCTGGCAACGGGATTGAAATTTTCAAGTTTTTTGCTTTGGGAAGTTAATTTAAAATTAGTTAACTTCTCCATGAGCCATGTCATCTAAACTTGACACGAACTACAACCAAATAGTCTTCGCCCTAGAAATCCTCAAACAACTTGCAGAAAAGCCACGGACGCGAGATGAATTGACTGATTTGCTGTCTCCCTTTGTAGAGGCACGCGGTAAGTCATCAGACGAAATGGACATCAAGCAAAAACTCACGCGCACAATCCGCAAGCTGAGAGACTGCGGAATAGAAATTAAAAGTGCGCCTCATCATCCTTATGAACTAGTGGAGTCAAATTTTCCAGTCATCCTTTCCACTGAACAGCGAGAAGCTTTAGCACTAGCAGCTTATTTCTTTGCTGGTATGGGCTTTTCTGCACAAGCAAGCCAGATTCTGCGGATTGGCAATATTAACGAGTCTGACATTCCAGCATTTGTCAAAGTTAATTTTAGCCCTCCTGCAGATTACAGCGAAGACAAGCTTGATATTATTGTTCGTCGTCTTCAGGAAAGGTTTCAGCAACAACGCCGTTATACTATTACTTATGAAAGCCGCAAAGGAGAGCAGCGCATTTGGGATCTTGATCGCTCGGAATTACGCTTTCATAATGGTGTACTTTACCTTTTCGCATTCGTTCCCGACTGGCGATCTTGGCGTTTTCAAACTTGGCCTAACATAGACCAAAATCATCTGTTTCGGGTAGATCGGATAGCCAACGTTGGTCCAGCTTCTGATGTTCACTGGTTCTCTTGTGAGTTTCCTTCGTTAGAAATCCATTATCGCATGAGTGGTTCTTTAGCAGACTACCAACCCCGACGAAAAGGCGAACATGTCATTCACCGCGATTCGGAAGGAAAATTTGTTGAGATCGCAACACAAGAAGATTACTGGTTCTGGTTTCGACAGCGGATTTTGCAATATGGGGCGAATGTTCGGATTTTAACTCCAGAGTTTTTAGCTACAGACATTAAAAAGGAGCTTCAAAAGGCATATGAAAAATATTCAGATGCGCTGTGAGTAGTTTTCAATCCCGTTGCCGGGAATCATTGGTTTGAAAGCCAAAGTAGAGCCTACGCTTCCACTTCAAAAATATGTGTTTCAATCCCGTTGCCGCTGAGATACTTTCGGCTCGTTTCAATCCCGTTGCCGGGAATCATTGGTTTGAAAGTGGTGCTGGGTTTTTATTTGGGAAAAGGGATGTATTGGTTTCAATCCCGTTGCCGGGAATCATTGGTTTGAAAGTCCGCTTGGTGAGATCCAGTTATAGAGAGCTTGGAACAGGCATTTTTGGCAGGGCTGTTTTGAAAGTCCCTTTCCAGAATCCATCAATAAGAGAACTGATGAGTATCAAAACCTGTAAACTATTGATTTGTCAAGGTTCTGAGCAGTTTGGCGGGACCCCCGGTGTTTTTACCCGTGCTTTGAGCCGCCAAAAAGTTTTTCAGCTACATCATTATAATAACCCAAGTTGCGGGTTATCAATCTCTGGGTGCAACTCATCCGAATAATCGTGCGATTTATTCGGTTCATCTGAAGAGCGAAAGCCTCTTTATCAGGACAAATTGCAACCGTAGTTGTACTCTTCGTTTTCGCCTGAGCGGTCGATAATCGCCCAATGTACTGTGTTGAGTTCAGGAATTTGTAACATAAATATCCAGTTAGCTTCTATGGTTTCCCCATTTGTTGGGAGCATCGGTGTCTGTGGGGTACACAGGGTAATTTTAGTCGTGGGTTTTCGCAGATAATGGTAAGACGAGGTTACATGATCGCCATTAAAATAGGCGTCGTATGGCACACCTACAGCAGCAGCATTAGCAGCGATCGCCTCTACAGCCGAGCCTTCAAGTGTGTTGTCATTTTCAAAGCTATCATATGCCAATTTCAATGCTTCCTCAAAAGTTACCTCACCTCCTAAAGCTTTCTGTGCCTTAATCGCTTCTGGATCTGCCTCTAGAATCAGATTGTCTAAGCCAAGGGATTCTGTCAGATCGGATAACTTTTGACTGTACTCAGTATAAGCATAGCTAGACATCAAATTTCCCTCAGCATCATACAGCCGTCCCTCATCTGAAGAGTTATTCCAAACAGAGCGTTTGCTACCGAAAGAGAAACCGCCTGACTCTGGATGCACCTGGTCAGTATAAACTCGATACGACGCTTCTTTTTTCAATACTGTCCCGGTGGGAAAAGAAAATTCTTGATTGCGATTTGTGCTGTCAATTTTCCAGCCCGATATATCTATGTCAACCAGCCCCTCGTTAACTATAGAGATATATTCGTCCGCCTCAGTGGATTTAACACTTCCGTGGGAAATTATCCTGTTTATCCTAACGTGGCGTGTCGCCTTTGACAGATCGAGTATTGCATACAGCCCTTCTCCACCAGGACTTCTGACAAGAATTTGATTGGCCTGCTCGTCTGGTTGGAAGTCGATAATCGAGGTACCATTGCGTTGATAGAGAGATTTAACTCCAGCAAAAATCGGATGATCGCTATTAATTGGTTGATTTCCGGAAATCCCGTTATAGCCCTCTTTAAACTGGAAACCAACTTCCCAAAGAAACCAGTTAAAATCATATCCTGAAGCATAGTCCTCATTTTCCGTCTCGGCAGCTAAGTAAATGTTCCCTCCGGCTTCAAAGAAATCTGTGAGTGTATCCCAAAGACTAGTGTCATGTAAAAAAATCGCATCCACATCAGATGGGATATCGTATCCAACTGTCCATGTATGGCCAGCTTTAGTCATTGTCTGCGTTAAAGCAGATTCAGATTCGCCTAAATCCGGGTCAAAATAAGAATGAAACTTGCCAGGACGACCGCCCGTGAACCAATTAGCGATATTTTGGGCAAAAATTGCCGCATCTGGAGATTTTTCAAATCCGAGGTTACTTAAAGTTGAAGCATCATTAGCGAGAACTATTTTGCCTAATTTTTTGTTCATTTGAGCGGCTCCTAAGTTTCAAGTCATAAAAATTGACGAATCAACTGCTTCTACAATTGTAGGTAAGTACAGCATCTTCACCACGACCAAAACTCGAGTTCACTCAGTTATTAGTATTAGCCAATTTACAATAGTGGTTTTTTACACACCTGCTCATTGCTCGCAGTTTCGAGTCATCGAATCTGGTGGCAATATAGTTCAGAATCGCGAAATTATATGATGTCCTTTAAATCACCCATAATAAAAGAACCCCTCCCCGCCAAAGCTGTGCGCGGTGTTGGCTCAACAACTGCTTTTTCTTTTTAAGAAAGTTTTGATCTTCGTTTATAAGTATACTTTTATACTTATAATTGGGGAAAGTTGCGTTGCGATCGCTAAACTTTTTGCTTTTGCAGTTTTTTTGAATGCTGTTTTTTGAATATGCCTCCAAATCCTAGTGCTGCAACTGAGCCTAAGATGGTGAAGGGTTCTGGAACAGGATTGGCTTTATTAACTACTAACGAAAGATTATCTGCGTAAGAGTCATTTACTCGCCCTCTGAAATAAGCTGCGTTCAGCAGTACATTGATTTGACGTGTACCCACAGGTACAGAGCCATTAGCTGACTGCAAAAATAAGCCTGTGGTGTTGTTTCTTTGCGCGGGTGTCGGCGCAGTAATACTAGATATACCCAGAGACTGCTTACCTTGATTAAGAAAAGAAATGTTTAGTGATGCGCTATCTTCATCTGTGCCATATCCACCTAACCAACCGCTTAAGTTAAATGTACCTTGACCTGCATCAATAGTTGAAGCTAGATCGGATATATCTATTGATTGCGAAGCACTGGAAGAGGCTCGATCACCACCACCATAGAACAAATTTGCTCCGCGATCGCTTGGCCCTGGAACATTAGTACCAGGAAGACTAACGCTCACTACATTGCCTAAGGGGTTGGTAAAACTAAAACCTGGTGCCCCATATTTTAATACACTGAAACTACCTGTGGTAGTCCAGCCGGGGATAGTAGGTATAGCAGTCCCAACCGCATTACCGATTGGATCTCCTTGCCCTTGTTCAGCATCGCCATTCACAATCAAGTTAGTGCCAAGGGTGGCTGCATGGATGGGACTGGAAAGCAACAGACTAGATGCAAATCCTACTGTCAAGGTTGCACCAATCTTGGTCATTGCTTGAGACAAGAAGGGAAAGATAATTAGCTTATTCATAGTTTGTTTTCTCCTGCCGATTGACTAACAGCTTGTTTCCAAGTCAAACAAAATTCATTGATTTTCTAACTGTGCCGCTCCGAAGCCTACTTTAACGAATTGCTTCAAGGTAGATGCTTGTTTATTTCTGAGAGTGCAAAAGCTACATTCACAGCAAGTAAATTCCACCAACTCCTTGAAGTTCGAGAACAGACTTTGCCAGTCTTTGTTGTCAACAGGTGTGAAAGGATGTCATTAGCTAGTTGTGAACATAGCAGAACTCGCACCTTTGAGTACTGTCAAACCATAGTCAGCTTATACTTTTAAGCTATTTGGTAATTCCACTATCTGTAGACTTAGTGAAATTTGTTGAGCAGACAAAGCACTGATGTAATGCACCAAATAAATGTCTGCTTTGTTGATATTTTGCAGATAGCAGACTATTCTTCTGTGGGGGCAATGTCCCTGATAATATTACGGCTTGAGCTTTTAGCGATACAAGCCTGTCTGGCGCAATTGTTTCGGCTTTGCGAAATGCTTAGACACCATAGTCTCCCAAGGGATCACTTATGGGTCGGGCACAATTTCCGAGGTACGGTTGCGCATGTCAGAAATTACATTACCATTTCAGCCATCAGGTGTCAAGTAGAGCGAACGCGATGCCTAACTAGCTTTACACCACTTCATCAGTGAGAGTTTAACGGGAAAAATCAGACCCATCCTAGCTCCTCCAATTGACAGAGACATTTTCGCTACAGCTAACTTACGATTAGCACTAAGTATGATAGTGACTTTGGCTCGAAGTTGAAGCTCTATCTGGAGATAGAGAAAATTTCTGTGGACCACTGTGGACGGTGTAGACAACTATGCATTAGTTCTATGGAACAGATTAGCCGAAGTCGGATTTTCTAAGTAATCGGAGGAAGAAAGTTTCATGCTCGTTGTCCATCATCTTAACAACTCGCGATCACAGCGCGTGCTATGGCTGCTTGAGGAATTAGGTATCGAATACGAGATCAAGTACTACGAACGGGATGAGAAGACGATGCTGGCACCAGAGTCGCTGCGTCAGATCCATCCGCTTGGCAAATCGCCAGTAGTCACAGATGGAGATCTCACAATCGCCGAATCTGGTGCTATTATCGAATACATTGTGGATCGCTATGGCAAAGGTCAGCTCGTCCCAGCATCGGGTACGCCGGAACATCTTCAATATACCTATTGGCTGCATTACGGCGAAGGTTCTGCAATGCCACCACTAGTGATGAAGGTCATCCTCGAGCATTACGGCTCAAAAGATAGCAGTGCTTACGATGGATTCGTTGCCCCCCAGATCAAGCTTCACTTTGACTACATAGAAGATGAACTCCGTAAAAGTACGTGGTTTGTAGGTGAGGAATTTACAGCTGCCGATATCCAAATGAGCTTTCCCCTCGAATTACTCGCCACGCACCCTGAAGAAGTCGAGAGCCGACCAAAGATCGAGGAATTTCTTAAGCGTATCCACGCGCGTCCTGCTTACAAACGCGCCCTCGAACGTGGAGGCGAATACGACTTCGCCAGCAGTGTTTAATAATTCTCGTACCGCTGACCAGTTTTGTAATTATTTTGACAATAGCGAGAAGCTCATTCTTGAAACTGAGGTAAGTAAGTTTTTTGCCCTGCCTTGCAGTCGTTCATCATCCAACATGGATATAAGGACGCTGTTGGGAATTTTTCTCCGCTCGCCGCAGCACTTCGCGAGTAACCACAGCAATATCGCCCTCGCCAAACAAAATAAAACGTAGCACGTAATCAATCGGGTTGCCCTCTGGCCAGTTAAAATAGGCATGAGGGATTTTACCCGTCAAATCCCGAAGATGTAGAAGTATGGCAGCGATCGTGTTAGGGACAGCGGCACCCTCAGTACGCAGAATTCGGTAGCCACCCACTTCCAACCCTTCGATTCTCACAATGTTTTCAAATTCCGAAGCGTCCGATACCAGAATCTCGAGGAAGACGATGGGATCGGTAAGCGGAATATTATTATCATCACGTATCTGTTGCTCCTTTAAATCATACTCTCGCACATCGCCCTCATGCAATCGATTGGCAATGAGTCGGATTACACCTTGATTTTCTTCAATGAAGCGAGAAGCATTTTCGTCCATATCGATCCGCTCTACCCGTAGTTCAAGCGATCGCCACACACGGGAAACCAGCGAGGTGAGGATGATGGCACTGATAAATATCGCTGCAATTCTAATCCCCTCGGGTCTCTCAATGATGTTAGTAATAGTCGTATAAAGAAACAGCAGCGTGATGATTCCAAAAGCGAGTGTTCCGCGTTTTGCTCTGCGGTGATGGACTGATAGAGTCACGGCAAATGAAGCTGAGGTGATTAATACAAGTACACCAGTTGCGTAAGCCCCACCCTGAGCTTCCACATTAGCCTGGAAAATAATTGTGACCACAAAGGAAACAATTGTATAGACTAACACTAAAGGTCTTGATGCCCGTGCCCATTTTGGTGCCATGCCATAGCGTGGTAGATAGCGGGGTAAGATAGTGAGAAGCCCTGCCATTGCGGACGCACCTGCAAACCAGAGAATACCAATAGTACTCAAATCGTAAATTGTGCCAAAGCCATTACCTAAATACTGATGTGCCAAATAGGCGAGAGCACGTCCATTGGCTTTCCCCCCCGTTTTAAATTCTGCTGCTGGGATGAGTATAATAGTTATGAAGCTGCTGGCAATCAAAAAGAAGCTCATGAGGACGGCTGCAGCAGTAAGCAGCTTACGTGTATTGCGAATACGTCCCTTAGGTTGTTCGGGAGTATCGTCACTGCTACCCCGCACAAGAGGCATCACAGTCACGCCAGTCTCAAAGCCGGACAATCCTAATGCTAGTTTTGGGAATACCAATAGGGCTATGCCCAGCAAACTCAAAGGGTTGTGATGATCGGCGAAAAGAGCAGTCTGCCAGTGAGCGATCGCAGATGGTTGAGTCAAGATATGATACGAACCGACGCCAATCACAATAATATTCAACAGTAGATAGATTGCAACCAGAATAACTGCAATACCGATAGCTTCTCGGAAACCTTTGAGGAAAACGGCGGCTAGCAATACCACTAGGAATAGGGTAATACTGATCTGCTGATTGTGAAGCAAACTTGGCACAAACGGATTTTCGATAATATGGGCAGTAGCATCAGCCGCTGAGAGGGTAATGGTGATGATGAAATCGGTTGCCACAAAACCGAGCAGGCAGAGCACGAATATTTTCCCTTGCCACCAGGGGAGCAAGTGTTCGAGCATGGCAATAGATCCTTCGCCTTTAGGACTTTTGGCCGCAACGCGCCGATATATCGGCAATGCTCCGAAAAGTGTCAGCAGAACCAGAATGAGGGTTGCAAGAGGAGAAACAGCCCCTGCTGCCAGTGCAGCAATACCGGGTTGATACCCCAGTGTTGAGAAATAATCTACACCAGTAAGGCACATGACTTGCCACCAAGGATGATTGGTGTGTTCTTCATTCTCGTTGCGGTTTTTTTCGAGCAACCAGTTGATGAACTTTTTACCGAGTCGTTTTGTTGGAGGTTTAGCCATCAAACGCTACTCCTAGTTATATTTATAGGATAAGTTGGCGTGAATCAACACAACTGTAACATTGGCGTCTCTTCTTCCAGACATTCAATTCATATGTGTACTCCCCCCTTGTGGGCTGTTAACGGTTAAGAATTATATTGTTTCTCCATGAAGCTGCGCTCTTTCAATTTCTTACTCCCCTTGCGAGGTGTGGTCTCATGTCCGGTAAATTAACCTTAATTCCGTCTAAACCCCACCCCGCTTTTCGGTGTGCTTTGTCTCCCCTCCCCGCATGCGGTGAGTCCAGCGCTGCAGGAGGGAGTCTATTAACCAGAGATACAACCGTGCTGTAGCCAAAAACAAAGAAGGGAAAGACCAGAAATACTGGGATGACCAGTTAGCCCTCCTGACCGAAGAACGCAACCGTGTAATGAGAGATGCTGTTAACAAGACAGCTAGATTTGTGGTTAACCATTGTCTAGAACATCGCATCGGTAATGTAATCTTTGGTTGGGGTCAAGGTGTTAAGAACGAAGTAACTTTGGGTAGCCGAAACAATCAAAACTTTGTACAGATACCCACAGCAAAGTTAAAAGAAAGAATCAAACAATTATGTGAGGAAGTTGGAATACATTTTCACGAAACCGAAGAGAGTTACACCTCAAAAACGAGCTTTCTAGACAATGACTTTTTACCAGTGTACGGCAGCGAAAAACCCGCCAATTGGAAACCTTCTGGAAAGCGCGGTAAAAAAGGTGATGGCATAGGTCGTGGTCAATATAAGACCGCTAGAGGTTGGTTCGTAAATTCGGATCTGAACGGCGCGGCAAATATAATCCGCAAAGTAGCCATACAGCTAGGGATTTCCCTAGTCAAGGTGGGTAAGGGGTGTTTGACAACCCCTAAACGATATGACGTGTTTAGTTCGCTAACCAAGTTGTATCGTATGCGTTGTGAACGGGTTTTAACGGCGACTGCGTAACACTTTTTGCAAAACTTAGTAATTGTCCAATTAATAGCTTTGTCATCCTTTCCAGCACTGCTGTGTCTCGACCAAAACGAATAATTGTGAACAAGTCTAAAAAGTTGCGTCTTCAGACCGCGTAGCAACAACGTTAAGAATCCTCCGAGCTTTAGCCGGAGTGAGTGTCAATACCTTTATTTTGAAGTAATTTCCTAGCAATAAGAGCACCGATGACGACGCCACCAACGACTTCTGTAGTTGTTCGTACCGTTTGCTTGCCTTCCTCAGAATTTAAGTAGCGGTCAAAAACCTCATCCTTGAGCCATTCCTTGGTAACTTTGAAGTCATGAGGTAAACTCGGTAACATTTCTAAGTAAGTTGCTTGACGGATTAAGTGACCATTTCTGCCCAAAACTTGGTAACGGTCAAAGATGTTAGCAACACTCTCTTCTATCCCTAACTTCATCAGAGTACCACGAAGATGAACTTCAGATGGCTTGAGCTGATGACCAAGAATCAAAGATTTAAGATTATGAGCGATCGCTGCTGCCTGTTGATATGCCACCTGGGCTGTTGCTGGTAGCGATTCACCACCTTGTTGCACTGCACAATCGCCAGCAGCAAAGACTTCGGGATAGTCGAGTAATTGTAATGTGGGTGTCACTTGCAGACGACCATGGTGATCACGGTGTTCTTTTGGCACTGGTAAATCTTTAATCAACGGATTTATTGTCGTGCCTGCCGTCCAAATTACTGTAGAAGCTAGTATTATTTCCGACTTTTCATTGCGGGTATACTCAACTGCATCAGCACGAACGGCACTCACCTTCGCTCCAAAAAGTAACTCTACTGGTACAGCACGTTTAAGCATTGCTTGCAAGGCAGTGCCACGCAGATTTACATTTACGTCTCCTTCAAGAATCTGCTCTCCATGATTGAGCAGCACAACCCGAATCTCATGCGAATTGCCTCCTAAGGCCTCATACCAATGAGGCAGCAGATCGGCTAAAGTACAAGTCATTTCAACACCCGAAGGTCCACCACCTACAACTACGAATGTTAGCAGTTGGTGTCGTTGTTCTGTATCTCGGGTTTGACGGGCTTGTTGCAGGCGATCATGTAATTGTCGCTCAATAGCTTGCACCTCTGTTGCTGTGCGTAAAGGTAAGCTGTATTCTTTCGCACCTTCTACACCAGCATAGCTCGTGATACTACCTAAACCTAAAACTAAGTTACTGTACTTGTAGCTACCTGAAGTTAATTTGACTTCTTTCTGCTGGATATCAATTGATTCTACGGAATCTTGAATGAAAACTACACCGCTATCTTTAAGCAATTCCTCATATGACGGACAAACTTCCTCTGCACTCATCTCACCCGTACAATATTCATAGAGTAAGGGCTTAAAGGAAAATCGTTCCTCTCGATCAATGAGGATAACTGAGCGAGGATAGTGTTGATTACTTAAGTACAAGGCTGTAAACAGTCCTGTAAAGCCTCCGCCAAGGATAAGAGTTTGATTAACGATATTCGTCATGCACCGGCTCCTGCTCGTTTGTATATCTATTTACAGTTGGAGAGAATTAATTTTGAGTGCTCGCCTAAGTCAAAAATTTCTGACTTCACTGACTAGTTTTGTAAACATGATAATCTCTAAATTGCAATTAGATAACTTGTCTTTAGTTAGAGTCAGCATTTAGCACCGTCATTCGTCAAGAGAGAAATAAGTATACATAAGATAGATTTCCATCTATAGCAATCCTCAATGATTTGTAAACTCAAGGTTCATACTGTAGACAGTTGACAATCAATGGTAAAGTGTTAACTATCAAAAGCTCGAACGAACTGTTCATATCTCAAAGAGGATTACTACATTTCTAAATGTTTGCTTTTTTCTACCACGCTGTACTAGTTCGCCAAGGCGAAATAGAGTTACCATTAAAAATTAAAAAGCCCTATATCAAAGCTTTTTAATTTTTAATTCCGCAAAGTGGCATTAGCTATTTTTACTTTGATTTTTCTTCAACTGTCGTAATTTTTTTAGGCATAGGTAATAAAATGGTGAGCGTTAACTGTTAACACTTATACAGTTAACACGTCACAAGTGAAACTAATTTCTACCCAACCATTTCTGACCGTTCAAGCGCTGCACCAATCCGTACACCATCAAATCAAGTGAGACTTTACGCTCATCAATCAAGAATGACTCCAGAGTGCTGGGCTTTTTACCTTCATTGCAGGAAAAAGCCTTTTTTCCTTGAATATTTTCTTCCGGAAAATACAGGTTGAACTGGCGCAAACCATTTTGCCAACTCCCCATGATTTGCCAGCAATCTTCAGTTTTTTCAAAGCCAGCGATAGGTACCTTTTGCTTGGCAAAATTTATGTTTAAATCTTGCACTCCTTCTTTGGCGATCGCTTTTTGCAAAGCAGGGATGTAGTCTTGCTGCACGAAATCCGTAAAAGGCTTGTCTTCTACAGATGGAGCTTTTTCTTTCTTCGCTGCTGCCTTGGCTGGCTTATCTCCAAGGGCGTCTTCCTTTTCTGCTGCTGGCTCATCTTCGGCAGCAGCTTCCTTGGCTGCTTTCGGTGGCTTACGTTCTGCTGCGGCCTTTTTATCTGCTGCTGGCTCATCTCCGGCATCGGCTTCCTTGGCTGCTTTCGGTGGCTTATGTTCTGCTGCTGCCTTTTCTTGCTTGGGTGCAGGTTTGGCCGCGTTTGGGTTAACTTCTGGATTTGCCGCTTTTGGATCTGGCGTGTTAGCGGTAGGAATGTCTGTCGCTACGTCGGAGTCTGTACTGGGAGCGTGTTCTTCAGCGACACTGGGTGCCTGTTTGTCAACAGTGCTGGGAGCTACCTCTCCCGCTTCATTATGATTGGTTTCTTCTGCCATTGCTCAGGTCAATCCTTTTAGCTAATAGAGCGATCGCTCACCTTGAGGTATCGGTCACTTTCATTTTGGCATAGGAGAGCCTGCAACCGTTCGCTTGTAATTCAAAATTCGTCTTGGCAAGTGACTTTATAAAGCGCCGATGGAAAATCATCATTGCTTCCTTCTATGTCAGTGAAGTATGACGTTTTGTCATATTGCGAAAGAATAGAAGGTTTTTCCGAAAGATTTTATATTGGCTGCCTGTTGAGAATATGTAAATTTATATACTAACGCTACTGGAAATTTTAGTTGAGTTCGTAAAAAAACCTTGGAATTTAAAAATATCGTCAAGTGTAGAGTATGAAAGCTAACCGTAAAACTATCAAAACGGCAATCATTGCTGGTATAGTCGCTGTCTTTGTCGTCATCTTTGGCACTCCAGCAACTTCTTTTAATGCTCCGCATGACAAGCAACAGATATCAAATCAGATACTCAAAGGCATTGCGAATCGCGATCGCTACAATACCATTAATTCCATTAACAAGGTTAACTTCCCAGATCGTAACCTGATTGCTAGCAGAAATATTATCGGTCATCCGGCAAATGTCAGAAAGAATGTTCTTGACCTAACACCAGAAGAGAAAAGCGCATTTGTTGAGGCCGTGCGAACACTAAAAACTACAATCCCAGACGGTAGTAATATCAGTATTTACGACCAGTTTGTGGCAGTACATGTGGGAGCAATGGGTTTAATGTTTGACAGTGCCCAAGGTCCTGCGGCTGGACATGACGGTGCTCATGAAAGTGCTCTCATACTACCGTGGCACCGCGAGTTGGTTTACCGATTTGAACAAGCCTTGCAATCAGTCAACCCCAATGTGACAATTCCCTACTGGGATTGGACAGATCCTCAAGCATTGGATGTTGTCTTTAGTGATGACTTTATGGGACCAAACGGTCAAGGAGTCACTTTAAATGTCCCACTCGATAACGGTCAAAATGCAGGACCGACGACTGCTTCAGGCAGTGAAGGAACAAGCACCAACTTCTCAGATTTCTCTGGTGCGACGGGTTCTGATG
Organism: Rhizonema sp. NSF051; assembly: GCA_029379265.1. Lineage (GTDB taxonomy): Bacteria > Cyanobacteriota > Cyanobacteriia > Cyanobacteriales > Nostocaceae > Rhizonema. The sequence continues at coordinate 3,507 of JAQYWN010000001.1, read as the reverse complement.
CTCAAGGACCACCCTCCAATATCCCTGATTCATCCGGTACGACTGGTTCCGACGGTCAAGGACCACCATCTAACATCCCCACAGTTAGTGTTCAAGGGGGACCTGTTGTGTCCGGTCCTTTTACAGTAGATAATGGGTGGGTTGCAATTCCCGATCTACATTTCAAGGCATCCACCGGAGAAACATTTGGTAACGCAATCTTACGCTTTCTGAAAGTACCACCCACAAATAATTATCCTGTTCCCAAAGAAGACATCGAGCAAGTTCTTGCAATCGATGACTATAACACTTTTCGCCCAGCTTTAGAAGGATTTATCAAAGTTGACAGCACAGGTCAACAAACGCAGGGTGTCTTTTTGCATAACTATTTCCACAGCTTTATTGGTGGCGCTACGTTTGACTTTACTGTCGGTCGTCCCTCTCCTCTAGGTACAATGGCTGACCTTTCCAGTTCTATCAACGATCCAGTCTTTTGGCTAATTCATTCCAATGTTGATCGCCTCTGGGCTGAATGGCAGAAGAGGGGACATGAAGGTAGTAATTACTATCCATCAGAAGGTGGACATTACGGAGAGAATCTCAATGATCGCTTGTGGCCTTGGGACGGAGGTGAGTCCACGCCAGCAAATTGGGGTCCGGGAAATTTACTATCATATATACCTTCTTTTTCCCCAGACGATATTGTAACACCTGCAACCACTCTCAATTTCCGAAAATACGGCTACACGTATGACACGTTGAAAGGGTTTAAGAGAAAGAGTGGGGAGGAGCAGAGTTAGGAGCCACAAAAGTATAGAGACGCAACAAAGTGGAGCGTCTCTACAGGAGGCTTGCAGTTATTGTTCTGTTTTCCTCCTTTCTCCCTAAATCAACCACCAGCTACAGCCGGGACAATACTCACTTCATCACCATCGTTTAATCGTGTGTCTGTTCCATGCAAAAAGCGGATGTCCTCGCTATTCACGTACAAATTCAAAAACCTTCTTGGCTGTCCTCCATCATCGCACAACCGCGATTTGATACCAGGACAGCTTTTTTCTAGAGAGTCGAATAGTTCGGTAATATTACCGCCACTGCATTCTAGCATGGCTTGATTATTTGTGAACTTTTGCAAAGCAGTGGGAACTAAAACTTTTATCATTGTTGGGTGTTAGTTTTTGGGTGTTAGTTGCTGGGTGTTAATTATTAGTTGGTAGTTGCTGAGTGTTAGTTATAAGGTATTGGTTATTTCACTGACGACCAACTACTATTTAACTATTCACCACTAACTACCATCTACTAATTAAACAAGAACTTGCTGCCATTCTAGGCGATCAAGTGTCCGGGAACGTTCTAGCGCTCGTTCAAAGCTATCGAGTTTCGCCTCAATTGTTAAAGGTTCGCCGACATAACCTTGTACGGCTTCTTGAGTTTTTAAACCGTTTCCGGTGATGTATACCACTGTAGTTTCATCTGGGTTAATCTTGCCAGCTTCTACCAGTTTTTTCAACACGGCAACGGTTGTACCACCAGCTGTTTCGGTAAAGATACCTTCGGTTTCTGCCAGCAGCTTCATGCCTTCAATGATTTCTGCATCAGTTACTGATTCTATCGTACCGCCAGTTTTCTTGGCTATCTCTACAGCGTATATCCCATCTGCTGGATTGCCGATCGCAATGGATTTCGCAATTGTATTCGGCTTCACTGGCTTGATAAAGTCCCGTCCTTCTCTATATGCTTCGACAATGGGTGAACATCCTTCTGCTTGTGCGCCACTGAACCGAACGTTCTTGCCTTCTACCAAACCAACTTCCACAAATTCGTTGAAGCCTTTATAAATCTTAGTAAATAATGACCCTGATGCTAGAGGTGCAACAATATGGTCAGGGAGTTCCCAACCCAGTTGTTCTGCCACTTCAAAGCCAAGAGTTTTGGAACCTTCTGAGTAGTAAGGACGCAGGTTAATATTGACAAAACCCCAACCTTGTGTATTTGCGACTTCACAACACAGACGGTTTACTTGATCGTAATTGCCCTTAACAGCCATGAGAGTAGGACTGTAAATCAAGCTACCTAAAATCTTACCTGCTTCCAAATCGGCTGGGATAAAGACACAGCAGTCTAAACCAGCATGGGCGGCGATCGCCGCAGTAGAGTTTGCCAAGTTCCCGGTGCTAGCACAAGAAACGGTGGTAAAGCCTAATTCCCGTGCCCGAGAGAGGGCGACTGACACCACCCTATCTTTGAAGCTGAGGGTAGGCATGTTAACGGCATCATTCTTGATATACAGTTTGTTTAAACCAAGGCGACGTGCCAAGCGATTGGAACGAACCAAGGGAGTCATACCAGTTCCCACATCTATGACATTGTCCGTTGCCACAGGTAAAAACGGACGGTAACGCCAGATTGAATTTGGTCCCGCTTGTATCGTTTCCCGAGAAACCGTGCGACGTATGGCGTTATAGTCATAGCTAACCTCCAATGGACCAAAGCATAACTCACAAACATGAGTTGCTTCGAGTTCATATTCAGTGCCACATTCCTTGCACTTCAATGCTTTAAGGTTGCCAGTGGTTGCTTGGTTATGGGTTTCAATCGCCTGAGTCATATTCTCCTTCTCCCTGGTTTACCATCAACTGTCGTTTGATACTATCACGAGCCAAAATACACGTCAAACATACCCGACAAAAAAAGTCGGGTATGTTTTCGATAAAGAGCTATAGTCATATCAAGTTTGGTTGAACACTCATGCGGAAAGTTTGTAGTTGTGCTGTCTAGCCTGCGGCAACGCCTAAAGGAGTTTTTGCGGGGAAGAGGTACAATCGCCCCATCAATAGGTATTCCATTATCGAGGATTGCTTAATTCTTGAATTAACTGTTCAGGGGTAATTATTCTTGGAATCGTTACCGGAAAATCTCTGGGATTGCGAGTAATAATAGCATCTAAATGATTAAGAACCGCTGTGCTGTATTGAATAGCATCTTCAAAATCTTTGAAGTTAACAGTTAGCGCCACGTTGATTATGGTACTGTCTACTGTGGCAACTTGGCAGAAGGTGACTATTTCTCTCAAGAACTCATGGGCTAAATCTCGACCCTTATGTTTACGAATAATGTAGAAAAGGTCACCGAAAACCGCATAATATTTTCCCTATTGTCTGTACTCATTTTTCTACCGCCGTTTGGAGAATCGTTGCTATCAGTTACAGCTTCAACTATCCGAGTCTTCCGCCTTTTTCTACCTGTGGTGGAATTCAGTTATACCACTTCACGAAAATCTTGATACTATTCGCTCAAGAACTGCTTCCCCTGCAAGCCTAAATGTATCAACTTTAAAGTGAAATGGTATTAGAGGACGCGACTTTTCAAACCGGGCATTCCTCCCGACGCTGAAATGTACCAAATGAGGCGTCGGGAGAAATGCCCGATTGAGTTAATTGTTGATTCCCGATTTATTTGATAGTCTCATCAACTATAGCAATCCTAAATCATTTGTAAAAAATCACAGTTGTTGATACTCTTAATAAA
>JAQYWN010000017.1:22973-25265 GCA_029379265.1 Rhizonema sp. NSF051 | reverse complement strand
ATTAAAAACTATGTAATAATACATCCGCCAGAATCCAGGAGTTAGAATAGTTAAAGCATTCGTAAAACATTTTCTGAAATGAATATACCTTGAATGGTATATTCCTGATAAATGCTGGATTCTGACGACTGACGTATATTTTCTGATAAAACTATTTGTTCATTTTAATTCAAAAAATGGTCAATTATTGTGGGAAATTGCCTTTTTCATGAGTGCTAGTCTGAATTTGAGTTAATCTCTACCTAGTTATATTTGTCATAACCATCTGTAATTCTGCAGCTAATACTTTTACATTGGGTTCATATAGCATTCGACCGTGGTTTCCAGCTACAGATATCACCTCCACAGCCTTGTGAGTATAAGCTTGCCATCCCCAATCCGCTAGCCCGTAATTGGAAATAGCTTGAAGTTCCTGTAAAACAATTTCATGCACTTCTTGAGCGCGGAATAAAACAATAGGGGCAGAAATTCGATAATTAGGTTGATAATTGGCGTAATTGAGCGTCAGCACTTTCATTACTTTTATATTGGTTTTGAGTAAAGAAAGAGTTGAATGTTCCGGTAAAACATTATGTCGGTATAAATACTCTGCAGCCAAATCCCAACTTGCTTGGTCATCGCTTTGAGCCGCTAAATCATCGTATTCCAAACCTAAAGAAATTCCCTTTAAAGCTTCAATCCTTTGAATCGATTGCCAAATCCAATCAACATCTGCTCTATCAGTTATAGACTCAGGGTGAGAAACCAGTCCGGCGTCAAATATAGCCAGTAAACCTACCTTTTCACCAAGCTGTTCTAGTTGGTATGTCATTTCAAAAGCAACAGCACAACCTGAAGAGTATCCTGCTAGTATGTATGGACTCTTGGCTTGTTGTTGACGTAAACAGTCAATGAGTTGACTTGCATGGGTTGCTACTGAGTCAGGGAGTGGGCTAAGTCCATCTCTTCCTGGAGTTTCGAGTCCATACACTGGACGTTCAGTTCCTAAATTGATGGCCAAATCTCGAAAATAGAAGCCGTGTCCGTTTGCGCCAGGAAGACAAAATAAAGGGGCGGCATCTCCCTCAAGTTGGAGTGATAGTAAATCAGGATGGGATTGAACCTCAATATGATAAAGTTTTTGTGCCAATTGAGCAATAGTAGGGTTTTGAAATAAACTACTTAAGGAAAGTTCTTGTCCAAATACCTGTTGAATATCATTGAGCAATTTCATCGCCAATAAAGAATGACCGCCTCTGTCGAAAAAGTTATCGTGAATGCCAATTTCTTGACATTCGAGTACAGCAGACCATACCTGTGCTAGTTGTTTTTCAACTTCGTTGCGTGGGGCTACATATGAGGATTCAACCCCAAGATTGGGAGATCTTAAAGCGAGACGGTCAATTTTGCCATTGGGAGTTAAAGGCAATTGATCCAGTACCACGATCTGAGCAGGTACCATATAATCAGGTAGACGAGATAAAAGGTGATTTTTCAATTTAGTTGATAAATCAGTGGTAATTCCCGTTACATAGGCAATTAAACTTTGGTTGCTCTCAGTTTTATATAAGGTGACAATTGCTTCTTTAACTGATGGATGTTGTAATAAAATTGATTCAATCTCACCGAGTTCAATCCTAAAGCCCCTTAGTTTAATTTGGTTGTCAATGCGACCCAGATATTCTAGGTTGCCATCATTTCCCCATCTTGCTAAGTCGCCAGTTTTGTAAATTCGCTCAGTTTTCCCGAATAATTCAACTTCCAGGAATTTTTCAGCCGTCGTTTCTGGATGGTTAAGATAGCCTCTGGCTAAACCGACACCAGCAATACATAATTCTCCTGGTATTCCTCTTGGTAAAAGTTGATTGTGAGCATCTAAAATGTAGATGCGGAGATTGGACAACGGTTTACCGATAGAGGGTTTTTTGCCATTGGGTTCAATTAGAGCTATACTTGCACAAACCGTAGATTCCGTCGGTCCGTAAGCATTAAAAAAACGCCGTCCTTTTGCCCATCGGTTCACTAATTCTGTTGGGCAAGGTTCCCCAGCAGTAACGACGATTTGCCAATCAGGTAATCTCGCTTGGGGTAATAGGGATAAGACTGAAGGAGGTAACGTGACATGGGAAATTTTGCGATCGCCTAAAAAGTTCACCAACTCAAGACTTGGTAACAAGGTTTCTTTTTTAGCAAGATATAAACAAGCGCCTACCGCCAGGGTAGTCGCAATTTCCCAAATTGAGGCATCGAAGCTAATTGAAGCAAACTGAAGCAAACGGCTTTGGGGTTTAACAAGCAAAACTTGCTCAACTG
>JAQYWN010000017.1:0-22873 GCA_029379265.1 Rhizonema sp. NSF051 | reverse complement strand
GAAGCAAACTGAAGCAAACGGCTTTGGGGTTTAACAAGCAAAACTTGCTCAACTGACGACGTCATATTCACTAGTCCTCGATGCTCAATCATCACCCCCTTAGGTGTTCCCGTCGAACCAGAGGTATAGATGGCATAAGCCAAATCTGATGGTGTACTTTGAGGAGGAAGATTATCTGTTAATTCTTGGGCAAAATTTTCTCGATCTAAATAAATGATTTTCGCTTGGTTTTCCAGTTCAGTTAGTGGTAGTTGATCACTCAGGAAACTTTGGCTCAGCAAAACAGTTATCCCAGAATCTTGTAGCATGAAACGAATACGCTCTGGTGGATAACTGGGATCAATCGGCACATAAGCCCCACCTGCTTTGAGGATACCGAGTATACCAATAATCATTGACAATGACCGTTCAACGCAGATACCAATTAATGTATCTGGCTTAATTTGGTAGTTTTTAATCAGGTAATGAGCCAGTTGGTTTGCGCTTTGATTCAGTTGCTGGTAAGTTAAGGTTTGCGATTCAAACACCAAAGCGTGATGATGAGGGTTGAGAGCGACTTGAGCTTCAAACAAATCAACTAGAGTTTTATCGTGAGGATAATCAGTTTGTGTTTGATTCCAATGCTGTAGTTGCAGAAGTTCCGCCTCTGTCATCAAAGGCAGAGTATTGATAGATTGCTTCGGGTTATCAACAATGGAATTGAGCAGAACTTCAAACTGTTCCGCCATGCGTTGGATAGTACTCTTCTCAAAGAGATCCGTAGCATATTCCCAAGAGCAACTTAACTGGTTGTCTGATTCTATGACCATAAGTGTTAGGTCAAACTTAGCAACCGGATAAGTTAAATCTAGCCATTCAACCTGTAGTCCTGGTAAACTCAGGTCAGGGCTTTCATTATTTTCCAGCACGAACATAACCTGGAATAAGGGATTATGACTCATGCTGCGTTCTGGTTGTAACTTTTCTACCAGAAACTCAAAGGGGATGTCTTGATGAGCATAGGCATCTAAACAAGAGGAGCGAGTTTGTTGGAGAAACTCGATAAAACTTTGCTCAGGCTTGATAAGAGTACGTAACACAAGGGTATTGACAAAAAAGCCAATTAATGCTTCAGCTTGGCTATGGGTGCGGTTAGCAATGGGAGAACCAATACACAGATCGTTTTGGCGACTGTAACGAGAAAGTAGAATACTCAAAGCCGCCAACAAAGTCATAAACTGGCTTGCCCCTTGTTGAACACTCAAGGTTTTTATGGCAGCGCTTAATTCTGGCTTGAGAGAGTTGAGATAGCGTTTGCCTCGGAAACTTTGCTGTGCTGGGCGAGGATAATCGGTAGGCAATTCCAGTAATGGGGAAGCATCCTTAAGTTGATGTTTCCAATAGTTGATCTGTTCTTCTAATACCTTTCCTTGTAACCAGTTTCGTTGCCAGTTTGCATAGTCGCTGTATTGAATGGGCAGAGGAGCAAGGTTTGGGTTTTGATCCAGGATAAAGGCGGTATAGGCTTGCTGTAACTCACGAACAAATACTCCCATTGACCAGCCATCACTAATAATATGGTGCATATTAATTAGCAACACATATTTCTGCACTGGCAATTTTAACAGTTTCGCTTTAAATAAAGGACCAGTATTTAAGTCAAACGCTTCTTGAACATGAGCATCGATTAAATGCTGGACGGTTGGCGAGTGAAGATGTTCATTAAGATTCTGCCAATCTAGTACTGTTAAAACTTCGATTTTGTCTAATTGGATAACAACTTTCGGTTGTCCCGCCACAGTAGGAAAATACATCCTCAGACTAGCATGACGGCTAAGTATATAAGCCAAACTAGAACGCAGAGCATCAATATTGAGGTTGCCTTCCAGTTGTAAAGCGATCGGCATATTGTAGATAGCTGACGATCCTTGAAGTTGTGCTAGTAGCCAAAGGCGTTGCTGAGCAAAAGAAAGGAGTTTTGGGGCATCCTCTGTTAAGGTGGGTATTTCCTCTGCCACTACTGTCATAGCAGCATTTAAGAATGCTAATATATCGGCTTTGTTAGTTTGAATTTCCTGCTTCAGCTCAGTTGTGAGGGCATTTTTGCTAGTACGAATTCGTAACTTATCATCTTCAGCCCAAATACGGCAGCCCATATTCTGCAAACGAAGAATTAAAGACATTACCTGCTTATTTTTTTTCATAATATTCATGTCTGGTGTTGTTTTCTTCTAGTTGCAGGTATGCTTAGGAAGTAAGAAAAATGGAATCATATGGGGCAATTATAGGTTAAGTTTCTGATCAAAAAATAAATTATTCTAGGACTTACGTATACTCTTGAAATTCTTGGCGCTCTTGGCGCGGGGCGGTTCAACTTTCTTCTCTATTTTAGACAACACCTAAAATTCAATTTCCTCTTCATCTGAGTTTAGAGGCTGCATACTTTCCTCAGTCGAATTAACCCACATGCAGGTATCAAGATAATTCGCTAATTCACTAAGGGTGGGAAACTCAAATATCTTCCGCAGGGGCAATTCCACTTTGAATTTATCACGAATGCGAGCGCACAGTTGGGTGGCTAATAGAGAATGTCCCCCCAAGCTAAAGAAGTTATCCTGACGGGCTACAGTTACGCCTAAAGTAGGCATCGCATCATATTTAAGCAGCTTCTCCCATAATTGAGCAAGTAATTTTTCTGTCGATGTTACAGGCAATTCAATGTCTGTTGATGAAACTACTGTATTTGCTGCTCTTAATGCGAGGCGATCTACTTTTCCATTCGGTGTCAGTGGCAGTTGTTCTAAGACAATGAAATGATTAGGAATCATATAATCCGGGAGATTTTTTTCCAGATGATCTCGCCATTCCGCTAATAACCCTGGTTCGACTTGAGGAGTGCGATATTGCAAAGGTTGATTCGCGTAATTTTGCCAAGGTTTCAGTCGCAAATTCTCCCCTTGAGGGAATCGTGGTAGTGTCAATCCAGGAACATTCCTTTGAAAAACAACATTGTAACAGGAAAACCCTGTGGAGCTATATTGTATAAAAGGCGTATAGGGCAAATTTCGCGCTAAAGTTCGGAACGCTTCGGGTTCTATACCGGATTTGGTTTGTACTAGTGCAGATTTTAAGTCTGTAATAGTACCATTAACTAGCGCAATTTGTTCTAACAGCAGCATTTCTGAAGTTAGACGAGCATTGGGAATATCCTTAATGCCGAGTAAATCCGGTTGCTGAGTTATTAAAATTCTCTCGATTGTTTCCAGATTCAACTGTTGATGACTCTGCCAATCTAACCATTGAGGTTCTACGACGGGAGTATCTGCTTGATCCAAGTGTAAAATAACGTCATAACGAAAACGGCTCATTTCCGTCTGAGCATAACCCCGTTGTAATTGAATTTGTACATGACTAATCCGAGGACATCTTTGTTTGAGGGCAAAGAAGAAATCAGGTTCAATCAGTAATTCACCTTCGGTGCGGATGCTTTTTTGAATCTGTTGGCGCAAGTCCTTGATTGATAATTCATCGGGGGCGCGATAAAACTCAACTGCCGTGTGGAAAGCTTCTAGCAGATTGAGATTTCGTATATCCCCAATAAAGATTGCTCCTTGAGTCGTCACAGCGTTAACAGCTCTCTGCAAAACTTCCAAAAAGTAATCCAAGGTGGGAAAATACTGGATGACGGAATTCATGATTACCAAGTCATAAGCATTTGTCTCAATGCCGTCAAACTGGTTAGCTGCAATTGCTTTCAAGGTAACTCTGTCATTAACAGACTGCTGTTTGAGATGTTGTTCAATATGATGCAATGCTTCGTTTGAAAAATCTGTACCCAGATAATGCTGACAATGAGGCGCAATTTTAAATAATAACATCCCTGTTCCACAACCAATTTCCCAAACCCGTTTCGGTTCAAGTTCTAGGATTTGGGCAACTGTTGTATCTCGCCATTCCTGCATTGCCGCAGTGGGAATGGATTTTCCTGTGTAGCTATTATTCCAACCTCCTAAATTGAGGGTTGGATCATCTATTGGAGTTTGTTGCTGAGAGTAGCTATCATTGAAAACTTGCTGCCATAGTCCAACCTGTTCAGCTTGAAGACTTTGATTTTCAAGGTCATTGTCTGTTGGTGTGGGTACAATATAAGCTAGCAACCGCCTCGCTGACGCATCTTCTCCTTCTACAATCACAACTGCTTGCTGAATTTTGGGATGTTTGGTTAATAAAGCTTCAATTTCACCCAATTCGATGCGGAAACCACGGATTTTAACCTGGTCGTCAATACGACCAGTATACTCTATCTCTCCATTGGGCAGATAGCGTGCTAAATCTCCTGTTTTGTACAGGCGTGCTGCTAAAAAGTCGCTAAAGGGGTTGGGGATGAATTTTTCCGCTGTTAGTTCAGGACTATTTAAATACCCCCTACCCACTCCTAAACCACCAATATACACTTCACCTGTTACGCCCACAGGAACAGGGTTGAGATGCTGATCTAGCAGATAAATCTGGATATTAGCAATCGGGTGACCGATAGGAACTGTCTTTTGACCAGTAATACGATTGTGTTCGGGGCTACTTTGGTACACGCACGCCCAATTGGTAACATCTACTGCTGCTTCAGTTGGACCATAGAGATTGTGTAATTCAGCGTCCAGACGATTAAAGAAACGTTTTTGCAGTTGGAGTGGCAATACCTCACCGCTCGCCATCACTCGTTTGAGACACTTACAATTTTCCAGATTCTCTGCTTCCAGAAACACTTGCAGCATGGAAGGGACAAAATGTATTGTAGAAATCTGCTGCTGTGCAATCAAATTCACTAAGTACTTAGTGTCTCGATGTCCTTCTGGTTGAGCTACCACTAAAACAGCACCCGTCAACAACGGCCAGAAAAATTCCCAAACTGACACATCGAAGCTGAAGGGTGTCTTCTGCAAAACCCTATCTGCTGCTGTTAATTGATAAGCGTCTTGCATCCAAAGTAAGCGATTGCAGATTCCCCGGTAGGTATTCATTGCTCCCTTTGGTCTACCCGTAGAGCCAGAGGTATAGATGACGTAAGCTAGGTTATCGGGGGTGATGTTGCAGACGGGGTTTTCTATCCTCTGTTGGGCGATCGCTTCCCAGTTGGTGTCTAAGCAAACGGCTTTAGCCTGATGATTTGGTAGACTCTCTACTAGGTACTGTTGTGTTAACAACACGCTTGGTTGAGTATTTTCTAACATAAAAGCCAAGCGTTGCTTGGGATAGCTTGGATCTAGCGGTACATATGCCCCACCTGCTTTAAGGATACCCAACAACCCGATGACCATATCGAGTGATCGCTCCACACAAATACCCACCAGTATCTCTGGTCCTACCCCAAGCGATTGCAAGTAGTGTGCCAGTTGATTTGCTTTTTGGTTTAGTTCAAGATAACTCAAGCTGTACTCTACTCTGCGAGAAGCCTCGCTGCGCTCGTCTACAAACACGACCGCAATGTTATCTGGTGTTTTTGCTACCTGCTGTTCAAACAAAGTCACCAGTGTTTGGTCTGGAGGGTAATCGGTATCAGTTTGATTCCAACCTTTAAGTTCCTGGATTTCTGCTATTGTCATCAAGGGCAGCTTACTGATCGGTTGTTGGGGATTTTGGGCGATGGCTTCGAGTAAAACTTCAAAGTGTCCTGCCATGCGTCTAATTGTTTCAGCCTCAAATAAATCGGTGGCATATTCCCACATACAATGCAGTTGATCGCCCCTTTCGCAAAGATCCAGTGTCAAATCAAACTTGGCAAACGGGAAACTTTGCTCCAAATATTGAATATCAAGTCCCGGCAAACTAACCTTTTTTCCAGCTTCTTGAGTATTTTGCAACACCATCATCACTTGAAATAAGGGGTTATGGCTCAGACTGCGTTCTGGTTGCAACTTTTCTACCAAATACTCAAAAGGAATATCTTGATGAGCATAAGCATCTAAGCAAGTTTGACGAGTTTGTTGGAGTAACTCGCTAAATCCTTGCTCTGGTTTGACTTGACTCCGTAATACTAAAGTATTGACAAAAAAGCCGATTAACCCTTCTGTATAGCTGTAGGTGCGGTTAGCGATCGCAGTACCAATACATTTATCCTCTTGACGGCTGTAACGAGATAGTAAAATACTAAAAGCCGTTAACAGAGTCATAAACAAACTTACCCCCTGTTTCTGACTCACCGTCTTAAGTAATGAAGTCAGTTCACTGCTCAAACGATATTCCTCGCGCCCACCTTGGTAACTTTGTTGCGCTGGGCGGGGATAATCAGTTGGCAAATCCAGCAATCGGGGAGCATCGCCTAGTTGTTGAATCCAGTAATTTTCCTGTCTGGCTAAAATCTCCCCTTGTAACCAACTGCGTTGCCAAGCTGCATAATCACTATACTGAATTGGCAATGGTGACAAATTCGGAGTACATCCCACACTAAATGCAGAATAAGCCTGTTCCCATTCCCGCTTAAACACTCCCATTGACCAACCATCACTGATAATGTGGTGCATATTGAGCAGCAGCACATTTTTCTGTATTGCAAGTTGTAACAGTTTCGCCTTGAACAGGGGACCAGTATTTAAATCAAAGGGTTCTTGAGCATGAGCATCTGCTAAACTTTGTACAGTTTCCGTTCTTTGCTGAGGAGCTTTCTGTAAATCTACAATTTCCAGCACTTCCATATCCTCTGGATTTTGGACGACGACTTGAGGTTGTCCCTCCAGTGCAGGAAAATAGGTGCGTAGAATAGCATGGCGTTCGAGGAGATACCTAAAACTTGCTCGCATTGCATCTATGCACAAATTGCCGTCAAGTTGCAGAGCCGCTGACATATTGTAGGTTGCCGAAGTGCCTTTACCTTCAAGCTGGGCTAAAAACCAAAGTCTTGATTGGGCAAAAGATAGAAATTTGGGATCATTCTCCGATTGTACTGTAATGGGAGGTAAGGCGAGACAGGAAGCGGTTTTGTCAATAACTGTAGCCAACTCAGACAAAACGCTCTGCTCAAATACCTTGCGAACTGGTAATTCCACTCCAAAAGTGTCACGAATACGGGCAATTAATTGGGTAGCTAATAGAGAATTGCCACCGAGTTCAAAGAAGTTGTCAGAGCGACTAACAAATTTAACTTTTAAGAGAGATTGCCATAAAGTAGCCAGCAGTTCTTCTATGGAAGTCACTGGCATTTCTGATTCAGTAGAAGTGGTGATATCTGGTGTTGGCAACGCTCTGCGGTCTAGTTTACCATTGGGGCTAATTGGTAACTTATCTAAGACGATAATCTGGCTAGGAATCATATAATTTGGTAGACGAATTTTCAGGTAATCTTTGAGTTGTCCACCTAGATTGATAGATTTTTCCGCCACCGTGAGATATGCCACTAACCTGGGATTATTATCAGCTTCAGATAAAATGACGACAGCTTCTTTAACTGATGGATGTTGTAATAAAATTGCTTCTATCTCACCGAGTTCAATCCTAAAGCCTCGTAATTTAACCTGAGCGTCAATTCGACTCAGATACTCAAGGTTTCCATCAGAGTTCCATCTTGCCAAGTCGCCAGTTTTGTAAATTCGCTCGATTTTCCCGAATAACTCAACTTCTAGAAATTTTTCAGCTGTCGTTTGTGGACGATTGAGATAACCTCTGGCTAAACCAACTCCTGCAATACACAATTCTCCAGGAATACCAGGAGGTAAAAGTTGATTGTATGCATCTAAAATGTAGATGCGGGTATTAGATAAAGGTTGACCGATAAGCGGTTTTTTGCCATTAGCTTCAACTAGAGCGATCGCAGCATTCACTGTCGATTCAGTCTGTCCGTAGCAATTAAAGAAACGTCGTCCCTGCGCCCACTGAGTCACTAATTCTGCCGAACAAGCCTCACCACCAACGCCTATAGTTTGCAGATCGCTTAAGGTTGCGTGAGGTAACATAGATAACACCGAAGGACATAAAAAGCTGTGGGAAATTTTGTGAGCAGCTAAGAAATCAAGCAAGCTTTGACTGGGTAACAAAGTTTCTTTATTGGCAAGATATAAACATGCCCCTGCGGTGAGGGCAGTAGCAATTTCAAAAATTGAGACATCGAAGCTGATGGAAGCAAACTGAAGCAAACGGCTTTGGGGTTTAACAAGCAAAACTTGCTCAACTGACGACGTCATATTCACTAGTCCTCGATGCTCAATCATCACCCCCTTAGGTGTTCCCGTCGAACCAGAGGTATAGATGGCATAAGCCAAATCTGATGGTGTACTTTGAGGAGGAAGATTATCTGTTAATTCTTGGGCAAAATTTTCTCGATCTAAATAAATGATTTTCGCTTGGTTTTCCAGTTCAGTTAGTGGTAGTTGATCACTCAGGAAACTTTGGCTCAGCAAAACAGTTATCCCAGAATCTTGTAGCATGAAACGAATACGCTCTGGTGGATAACTGGGATCAATCGGCACATAAGCCCCACCTGCTTTGAGGATACCGAGTATACCAATAATCATTGACAATGACCGTTCAACGCAGATACCAATTAATGTATCTGGCTTAATTTGGTAGTTTTTAATCAGGTAATGAGCCAGTTGGTTTGCGCTTTGATTCAGTTGCTGGTAAGTTAAGGTTTGCGATTCAAACACCAAAGCGTGATGATGAGGGTTGAGAGCGACTTGAGCTTCAAACAAATCAACTAGAGTTTTATCATGAGGATAATCAGTTTGTGTTTGATTCCAGAAAAGCAGTTGTTGACGTTCAGCTTCTGTGAGCAAAGGTAAAGAATGAATCAGTTGTTGAGGGTTATCAACAATTCCTTGAAGTAAAACTTCAAAATGTTCAGCCATTTGTTGAATGGTTTTAGCTTCAAACAAATCGCTAGCATACTCCCATTCTCCTGTCAATCCCTCAGGCTTTTCTCGAAAAATCAGCGACAAATCAAACAGCGTCGTCGTGTTTTCCCATTCAAAACGGGTAATGGTTAATTTATTGGTTTCCATTTGCTGCTGGGTTTCATTTTGCCAGCTAAAAGCGACTTGAAATAAGGGATGATGAGAAAGCGATCGCTCCAACGCCAGTTCATCGACTAGTTTCTCAAAGGGTAAGTCTTGATGGTCATAAGCATCCAGGGCGACTTGCTTCACCCGTTGCAGTAACTGTAAGAAAGTTGGATTTCCTTGTAAATTGGTACGTAATGCGAGGGTATTGACAAAAAAGCCAATCAGTGGTTCTATCTCCCGATGGTTGCGATTGGCGATCGCAGAACCAACAACAATATCCTCCTGTCCACTGTAGCGCGACAGCAAAAGCGTAAATGCTGCCAGTAGAGTCATAAACAGAGTAGTTCCTGACTCCTGACTTATGCGCTTCAACTTCTGCGTTAAATCTTGATTAAGTTCCAAGAAAATGCTACGCCCCTTGAAACTTTGAACTGAAGGGCGGGGTAAATCTGTGGGTAATTCTAAGAGCGGTGAAACTTCGGCTAATTGTTTTTGCCAGTAATTAAGTTGCCTTTGAAGAACCTCTCCCTGTAACCATTGCCTTTGCCATTGGGCAAAATCGGCATATTGCAGTGATAATTCTGGTAAGGGAGACGATTCTCCAGAGCAGATAGCGTTATAAAGGGTAAACAATTCACGGCGGAATATCTCCATTGACCAACCATCACAAACGATATGATGGATAACGAGCAACAGTAGATGGGATTGATCAGCTAGTTGCAACAACTTTACTCGCAGCAAAGGTGGGTGTGATAAGTCAAAAGGCAGTTGCAATTCTTCTAATGCGAACTGCTGGGCTTCGCTTGACTGATTCTCTGGTGTCAATTGTCGCCAATCTAGCACCTGTATCCTCAGTTGGGGATCAACGTGAATCACTTGTATCGGCGATCCATTGAAAACGGAGAATGTGGTGCGTAAAACTTCATGACGTTGAACAATTTCTTGAATAGCTTGTTCTAAGGCACTGATATTCAGAACTCCGCTCAGTTGCCAGAAAAACGGGACATTGTAGACACACTTTTCGCCTTCTAGTTGATCAAGAAACCACAGTCTTTGTTGGGCAAACGAGAGTAGAAGGGGTTGTTCCTGCGATCTTGGTGTTAGGGGAAGAGTTAACCTACCATTATTTTGTAGAGATTGCTGTTGCTTTCTGAGTTTTTGTAGGACTAATTCTCGCTTTTCTGGAGAAAGAGTTTCAAGACGTTTTAATAAATCGCTCATAATACTATTGTTGAAAATTAGTTTTTAATCGAACGACTCCAGACGCGGAGAATATAGAAATCAAAAATAGGACTAACTTAATACTCAAAAAGCAATTGTTGTGTCACTTCTGACTCTGATAACTGATCGACTTCCCCTAAAATCTGTGCTAAAGTATCATTTTCTGCTTTTTCAATCTGTTGAACCATGACTTTTTTGGCAAGTTCAGCAATGGTTGGATTTTCAAATAGGTAACGCAAAGGAAAATCTAGAGAGAAAGCTTCTCTTAATCGTGAAATAACTTGCGTTGCCAATAAAGAATGTCCCCCCAACTCGAAAAAGTTATCGTGAATCCCAACCTGTTTTAATCGAAGAACTTCAGTCCAAATTGTGGCTAATTCTCGTTCAGTCAGCGTGCCTGGAGCAACAAAATCAACATCTAAGCTTCTTTGGGAAGCATCTGGAGCAGGCAAAGCACGGCGATTGATTTTACCATTAGAAGTCAGAGGAAATTCCTCAAGAAATACGAAAGCGGCGGGAATCATGTAGTCAGGCAGCTTCGTCTTGAGGAAGTTCCGCAATAGGGGCGAACGGCTCACTCCCACAGTTGGGTTATAGCTGGTAAGGAGATAGGCAACTAAATACTTGTTCCCAGGCTCATCCTCCCGCGTAATAACCACGACTTGCTTTATATCTGAATGTTGACTTAAAACCGCCTCAATTTCTTCTAATTCAATACGAAAACCCCTCAGCTTAACTTGTGTATCAATTCGACCTAAAAATTCTAGATTCCCATTAGGGAGACGCCGGACTAAATCTCCAGTTTTGTAAAGTGAGTCACCCTTAACAAAAGGATTAGGAATAAATTTTTCACGAGTTAATGTTGGTTGATTTAAGTAACCTCTAGCGACACTCGCCCCACCCACATAGAGTTCGCCAGGAACACCAATAGGAACCCTATGTAAATCTTTATCTAGGAGATACACTTTCCTGTCACCAATGGGTTTACCAATGGGAATTGAATGCACATTTTGAGCAAGTTCTTTAGGAAGCGGGTAACAACAGGTAAAAACTGTACATTCCGAAGGGCCATAAGCATGAATAATTTGGGTTTCTGGCAATAGTTCTAAGGCGTGACGAACATGAGCTACAGAAACTGACTCTCCCCCAAATAGCAGTTGTTTAACTCCTGACAACCCTTCTGGCATTGTGTCAATCATAAGATTGAATAGAGCCGTAGTCAAAAACAGGGTATTAACTTGCTGTTCATTGATGATACGGCTTAATCTCTCTGGTGTGGGAATTTTATCTGGGTAAAGCACACAACGCCCCCCGTAAAGCAAAGGCGGCCAAAGTTCTAGAATTAGCGCATCCCAGGAAATCGATGAATGTTGTAGCCAAATCTGCTTTGCATCAAGGTGAATGTAATCAACCCCAAACATAAAACCAATTAAGCTACGATGGGGAACTTCTGTTCCTTTTGGTGTTCCCGTGGAACCAGAGGTATAAATGATATAAGCTAAGTTTTCTAGATTAACTTCACACTCGCAATTGTCTTCTTTATATTGGGAAATGGCTTCCCAATCTGAGTCAAGATTTACCACAGTTTGATTGTGGATGGGAAGCAGCTCGCACAAATGAGTCTGCGTTAGTAAGATAGATGGTTCTACATCTGCTAATATAAAAGCTAGTCTATCTGAAGGATAAGCTGGGTCTAACGGAACATAAGCTCCACCAGCTTTAAGAATAGCGAGTATTCCTACCACCATTAAAAGTGAACGCTCAACACAAATTCCCACCCGTACTTCGGGTTTAACTCCCAGCGCCTGTAAGTAATGAGCTAATTGATTGGCACGGTTATTTAACTCCCGATATGTTAAGCGTTGTTTTTCATACACAACTGCTACTGCGTTAGGGGTTTTTTCTACCTGTTCTTCAAATAAAGTATGAATACATTTGTAATCAATTGAAGCTATTATTTTCTGTTGATTTTCTTGCAGACTTAATTGTTCTTCTTCGACTGCACTGAGGAGAGATAATTGGGAAATATCTTGTTGTATATTGGCTGCTATTCCTTCTAGCAATGTTTGGAAATGTCCAATCATGCGAGAAATTGTCTGTTTATCAAAGCAAGTGGTATCATAGATAATCCTGCCAGATAATTGTGATTCAGGATTCACCACTATCGTGAGAGGATAATTCGTGCGTTCAAAACAACGAAGATGGCTGATTTCTAAGGTTTTTTTGCTCTTCTGTTCAGCAGAATCGAGCGGATAATTTTCAAAGACTAACAAGCTCTCGAACAATGGCATTCCAGGGGGAATATCACTTAGGCGTTGAATTTCCGCCAGGGAGTAATAGGCATATTGTTCCTGCTCAAACGCTTGGGCTTGTAAATGCGTGAGCCAGGGTAATAATTCCGTATTTGCCGTCACTTTTACCCGTATGGGGAGGGTGTTGATCAATAGCCCGACGATTGAATCCACTCCTGCCAAGTTTGGTGAGCGCCCAGATACAGTCGCACCAAAGACTACATCGCTTTCCCCACTGTAACGAGAAAGTAGCAATGCCCATGCTCCTTGCAGCAAATTATTCAAGGTTAAATGATGCTGTCGCGCCGCATATTGCAGCTGAAGAGTGATTGTTTGAGATAATTGGAAAGGTTTCTCATCATAGGTTTGTTGTTGGGCAGACTTGTCAAAAGTCGATTTATCTATTCTAAAAGGGGTAGGAGCCTCAAGCCCCTGGAGAGTTTGTTGCCAGAAGTTCTTTGCCTGAGCAATATCTTGTTGCTGTAACCAATCAATATACTCTCTATAAGGGCGAGCGGGAAGCAAGCGTAAATGTTCGCCTTGCTGATGTGCTTCATAGAAAGCTAAAACTTCTTTTAGGATAATCTGCATCGACCAACCATCAAAGAGAATATGATGATGACTCCAGATAAATTGATAAGTATTTTCCCCAAGCTGGATAATGGTGAAGCGCATTAGGGGAGCATGAGAAAGATCGAATTCTTTTTGGCGATCGCTTTGCAGAAAATCCTCTAGATGCTGTTGTTGTTCATTCGATGTTAAATGACGCCAATCCAGTCTCACCCACGGGATATCCACTTGCTTACTCACCATTTGCAACGGCTTTTCTATCTCTTCCCAATAAAAGGAACTGCGTAAAACCGGGTGTCGTACAACAACAGAACGCCAAGCCTCTACAAATGTAGGAAAATTCAATTCTCCAGACAAAATACAAACCAATTGCTCAAAATAAACTTCCGATTCTGGTGCATAAAGAGTATGAAAGAGCATACCCTGTTGCATAGGTGAAAGTTCATAAAGGTCTTCAATATTCTTCACGAAAATACCTCTGGCTAACGCTACTCCCAAACCTCTATAATATTACCTATTCTCTCCTTTATTTTCTTGGCGTTCTTGGCGTCTTCTCTTCTCAGTCGCGTACCCCAACTCCAGTCGGAGACGCTTCTCTTCTCCTGTCGGAGAGGCTGTGCCAACGAGACGCTCCGCGAACGCGAACGGGGAAGCAAGCTACGTCCTTATACGTGGCGTCAGCCAAGGCGGTTCATTAAATTATATCTTCTTCTGGCACTTGAGAAGTAAAGATTAGCATTGGATATTGAGAAAGAGATATATTCATTTCTTTGTTCTACCCTTGCTCAAGTCGTTTGTTAATTTTAGAGAAAAATTTATCAAGCTGTTGTTGATTGAGTCTTGCTGCAGAAAAGTCTGATGGCGTAAACACTTGAACCTCCTTTGACTGACTGTGAGCAATCAGAGTTCTTAATACTTCCATAAATCCAAAACTCAACCTTTCAATAGTATTTTTTTTATGAAATTTCTCACTATAAGCAAACTCCATTTCTAACTTTCCTGAGTGAATTAATCCGCTCACTGCCATGAGATGGCTACAATTTCCGCGCCTACTTTGTTCTGATTTCCATTCTTTAACGGTTCCGAACATCGCAGAACCGGAGATAACTTGGTCAAATTGACCTAAATAATTGAAACTGACTTCTGTTTGAGGTAGATTCAGCAATTTATTTTGAACTGCCGGATTTGAATTTAAATATCGCCAGATCCCAAAACCAATACCATGTTTAGGTAGGCGACGTAGTTGTTCTTTAACTAATTTTAAAGTTTCTTCTAACTGGTTCACAGAACTCAATTTTAATTGCACAGGGAATAAAGTTGTAAACCAGCCTACGGTACGGGATAAATCTACATCCTCAAATAAATCTTCCCGTCCATGTCCCTCTAAATCAATCAATAAAGAATTTTTGCCTGTCCATTCGCTAAAGCTTTGTACCAAAGCAGTCAATAAAATATCGTTAATTTGTGTATTATAAGCAGAGGGTAAATCTTGGAGAAGGGCGCGGGTTTCATCCTCATTTAAAAAGAGGGTAAGAGAATTTCTTGAAGCTAAAGTATTTTCTTCTTTACCTAATGGATAATCTATCGGCAAAAAAGCGATATTGCCTTCAAACTGAGATAACCAATAATCAATTTCTGTTGCAAGGGTTTTAGATTGACTATATTCTTGTAGCTTATTTGCCCATTCTTGGAAAGAAGTCGTTTTGGGTGGCAATTTGATTGTTTCACCACGGCTAAGTTGTTGATATGCTGTTGCTAAGTCTTCTAGCAAAATTCGCCATGAAATGCCATCTACCGCTAGGTGATGGATCACAAACAGTAGTTGACTTGGCTGTCTCCCCAGCTTAAACAAAGCCACTCGCATTATAGTCCCTGATGACAAATTTAGGCTGGCTTGCAATTCAGCTTCTTTTGTTTTAATTGCGGTTTGTTGTGCCTGAGGAGAAAGTTCGGACAAATCCACAATGGTGAAAGGCACTGTTTCTTGGGGAGGATTAATAATTTGTTGTGGTAGAGCAGTTTCTATGACAAATCGCGATTCTCCCAAGGGGAGACGTGCAAAACACGAACGCAGAGCATCGTGATGCAATAATAATTGATGTACCGCTTGCTTTAATAACTCTGGTTGTGCCCCTAATGGAATCACAAGCATTGCTGACTGGTTAAAGTAATGAGCATCAGGTAGATTCTGCTGGAAAAACCAATGCTGTATAGGCGTTAGTGGTACAGAACCCGTGACGAATCCCTGATTAGCTTTGATTTGACTCTTTGTACCGATAACAGTGGCTAACTCTGCAATTGTTTGAAACTTAAACAGTTGTTTTGGAGTAAGTTGTAACCCAGCTTGATTGGCTCTAGATATCATCTGAATACTGATGATTGAATCACCACCCAGTTCAAAAAAATTATCATGAATGCTGACATTTGGTTGTCTCAACACTTCAGCCCAAATTACAGCTAACTTTTCTTCTACAGGAGTTCTAG
Source organism: Rhizonema sp. NSF051 (assembly GCA_029379265.1). Taxonomy (GTDB): domain Bacteria; phylum Cyanobacteriota; class Cyanobacteriia; order Cyanobacteriales; family Nostocaceae; genus Rhizonema. Next base: position 7,341 of record JAQYWN010000017.1, on the reverse strand, counting down.
GAACAACAAACCCTAACTCTACTTTTCTGTCAGAAGTATCCGGGGTAGGCAAAGCACGATAATCGACTTTACCATTAGGCGTCATCGGTAGCTTATCTACGGAAACGAAGACAGATGGAACCATGTAGGGAGGTAACTTCTGTTTAAGGAATTGGCGGATTTCATCAATTTGGATTTGTCGAAGATTTCCAACCACATAAGCTACCAGACGCTTATTGCCAGGAATGTCTTCATAGGCAATCACCACAGCTTGAGCCACATGGGGATGTTGATTTAAGACTGTTTCAATTTCACCAAGTTCAATCCGAAAACCGCGAATCTTCACCTGAGAATCCATCCGTCCCAAATATTCTAGATTCCCGTCAAGTCGATAACGGACTATATCCCCAGTTTTGTATAATCTACTCCCCTTCGGGTGACGCTCGTGCCTCGCTACCGCTAACGCTAACTTCGCTACCGCTACGAAGATCGCAGTCGCCTGAGGAAGGAAACCCTCCCTCCGCGCTGACTCACCTCCTGCTGTCTCAAAAGGATTGGGAAGAAATTTCTGCAATGTCAATTCTGGAAGGTTTAAGTAACCTCGTGCTACACCCGCACCGCCAATATAGAGTTCCCCTGGTACTCCGATGGGAACGGGTTGCAAGTATTTATCTAATACATAGACTTGAACATTACTAATAGGTTTGCCGATCGCAACTTCCTGATGATTTAGGGTCTTCTCAGATAATTGAGATAAAGTTGCAATAACCGTGGTTTCAGTCGGTCCATAACTATTAACCAACTGAGGATAGTTGCCCACCCATTGATGCCACATTGCCACTTTTTCCGGTAGCACTCGCTCTCCGCCAACAATGACTAGTCGTAATGATTCAGGTAGTGATAAATTCCCAGTTGATAATTCACTTACCAACAAATGCCAGTAAGCTGTTGGTAAATCCCAGACTGTCAATTGACTATGTTTTGACTGCTGCACAAATGCTGACACAGACTGCAACATTTCCTCGGTACGCAGCACGAGTGTTCCACCGCAACTTAAACAAGGGAAGATTTCTTCTGCAGCGGTATCAAAACTAATTGAGGCAAATTGGAGAATGCAATCGCTATTCGTCAATTTATATTGAGCGATCGCTGCTTGAGTAAAATTAACCAAAGAGTGATGTTCAATCAGTACCCCTTTTGGCTTGCCTGTGGAACCTGATGTATAAATAACATAAGCCAAGTTATTGGTTGCTACCTCATGAACAGGATTTTTTCTACTCATGCTCGCAATCAATGCCTTTTGGGCATCTAAACAAATTATTTGTAGAGGATGTTCAGCATCCACGGTTGCCCATTGCTGCATCGTCACCAGGATTTGCACGCTTGCATCGTTGACTATCTCCGTCAATCGTTCTGCTGGATAAGTGGCGTCTAGGGGGAGATATGCTCCTCCTGCTTTGAGAATTCCTAAAAGTCCCACTATCATCTCTAAGGATCGCTCAATGCAAATTCCGACTAATGCATCGGGTTTTACCCCCAAGGTTTTCAGGTAGTGCGCAAGTTGATTCGCTTGTTCATTTAATTCCCGATAAGTAAGTTTTTGCTCCTCAAATACCACTGCTACTGCATCAGGGATGTTGTCTACCTGTTCTTCAATTAACTGATGAATGCATTTCCCTTCAGGAAATCGTGTTTTTGTCTCGTTCCACTCAACCAATAATTGATGCTGCTGCTCTGCCGTTAACAAGGGGTATTGGGAAATTCGTCGATCAGGATTCGTCACAATTCCTTCTAGCAATGTTTGATATTGTTCCATCATCCGTTCGATGGTTACAGTATCAAAGAGATCGCTGTTATATTCCCAAACAAGGGTTATGCCCTCTGTTTGGATTCCCGGAGCTTCATCTTTGGAATTACGCCCTACTCGTTGTTCAGAACGGGGAATAACGACAATATCTAAATCGAATTTAGCTGACTGATTGGTGAGTGCCTCATGCTGTCTAATTGTCAACCCAGGTAGACTTAAATTAGGTAGGTGAGCATCATGGAAGCTGAACATCACTTGAAACAGAGGATTGTAGCTGAGATTTCTCTGTGGTTTCAGTGCCTCTACGACTTTATCGAAGGGTAAGTCTTCGTTAGCATAAGCGGATAGGGTGACTTGACGCACTTGAGCCAAAAGTTCTCGAAAGGTGGGGTTGCCAGAAACATTTGTGCGTAGGACAATGTTATTGACAATCATGCCAATTAACCCTTCTGTCTCCCGCCAACGTCGATTAGCAACTCCAGATCCCACACAAAGGTCTTCTTGTCCTGTGTAACGGTAGAGCATGGTTACGAAAACTGCAAACATACTCATAAATAATGTTACCCCCTCTTGACGACCCATGTCTCTTAGGGCTTTGCAAACATCAAGAGGAAGTTCCATCCTCAGCATTCCGCCTTGGTAAGTTTGCTCGACTGGTCGTGGGCGATCTAATGGTAATTCTAGTAAAGGGGGACTGCCAGATAATTTTTGTTTCCAATAGTCTAGTTGAGCTTGTGCTTGCTCTGTTAACACCCACTGTCGTTGCCAATGGGCAAAATCTGCAAACTGGAGTGAGGGTTCAGCTAGGGGTGAGGGTTTCCCTTCAGAAAAGGCTTGATAAAGTGTTAATAATTCCCGCAAAAATAAGTTGAATGACCACCCGTCATGAACCATATGATGTTCAACGTGAACTAACACATGTTCAAAGTCACTTAATTTTAATAATGTCCAACGAATTAAAGGTAATTCACTAAGATTAAAGGGTTTTTTAACTGCGATTTGTGTTATTTTTTGTACTTCTGCTTCCTGTTCTGCTTGGGGAACAGGAAGCAGGTCGAACACTTGTAATTTGACTCTTTGAGAAGGATGAATAACTTGTACGAGTTTTCCTGCAACCGCCGGAAAAGTAGTGCGAAAAATTTCATGACGGCGCAAAATCTCGGTGAGACTTTGTTCAAGAATAGGTATATTCAAATCTCCTAAAAAGCGCAAACTTTCTTGAAATTGATAAGCACTCATAGAGGGAGCTAACTGCTCAATGAAATATACTCGTTCTTGAGCAAAGGAAACAGGTAAGTAACCTTCCCTTGAAATTGGCGTAATTTTAGCGAGGGGTGATGGCTGTTTTAATTGCTGTTGCTGGATAATGACTTTAATTAAGTCATTGCTCGTCGGATTTTCAAATAGTTGTTGAAAGGATAGTTCAACTTGAAAAACATCCCGTATCCGAGATAGAATTTGCGTGGCGATTAGTGAATGGCCACCTAACTGGAAAAAATTGTCATAAATACCAATCTCTTCTAATCCAAAAATCTTACACCAGATGTCTGTCAAGGCTTCTTCAAGTGAATTACGCGGTGCAACAAAGGCGAATTGCCGAGGAGGAATGGGAAGTGCTTGGCGATCAACTTTCTCATTGGGAGTGAGAGGTAAAGCGTCTAAGGAAACAAAGATGCTTGGGATCATGTAACTAGGTAGCTTGTTTCCCAAGAAGCTTTGCAAACTTGTTGGGGTGATATCCCTCTTTTGATGAGGCACAACGTAAGCTACCAAACGTTTGTTGCCTGGGGTGTCTTCACGAACAACAACTGCGGTTTGAGTGACTTGAGGGTGTTGATTGAGGATGGATTCAATTTCTCCTAGTTCAATTCGGAAGCCGTTAATTTTTACTTGATTGTCGAGCCTTCCTCTAAATTCTAGGTTGCCATCTGGTAGATACCGTCCTAAATCCCCAGTTTTGTAGAGCTTCGCGTCTGGTTGATTGTTGAAGGGATTTTTGATAAATTTTTCTGCCGTCAATTCTGGTTGGTTCAGATAGCCCCGTGCTATTCCAGTACCTCCAATGTATATTTCTCCTGCTACTCCAGTGGGAACTTTTTGCAGGCTTTGATCCAACACATAGACTTGAATATTATCCCCTATTGGTTTGCCAATAGGTACTTCTGTGCCGTCGAGTTGGGTAGTACGCATTGATAAAGAGCAAATTGTGGCTACAACGGTGGTTTCTGTAGGTCCGTAGCTATTGAGCAATTCAGGGAAATTACCTACGCACTTGAGCCACATTTTAACTGGTTTTGGCAGTACTTGTTCTCCACCAATAATTACCAAGCGCAATGTTTGAGGCAATGTTATTTGAGCAGTGGCTAATTCATTGACTATTAAATGCCAGTAAGCTGTGGGTAAATCCCATATAGTTATTTGCCAATCTTGAGATTGCTGTACAAATGAGGTGAGCGAATTCATCATTTCCTCAGTTCGTAGCACTACAGTTGCACCACAACTCAAGCCAGTATATATTTCTTCTACAGCTGTATCAAAATTTATCGAGTTGAACTGAAGAATGCGATCGCACTCAGATATCTTGTATTGTGCGATCGCTCTCTGGGTAAAATTCATTAATGAGTGATGTTCAATCATCACCCCTTTGGGTTTTCCGGTTGATCCCGATGTGTAGATGACGTAAGCCAGATTATCGGGTTTTACTGTATTAACGAGATTGCGATCGCTGTGTTCAACAATCTCATTTTTGTGACTATCTAAAAAAATTACCTGCCCTGAATAGTCAGATATTAAAGTAGACCATTTTTCTGTTGTTACCAACACAGAGATTTGAGCATCTTGGAACATATAGCTCAATCTTTCGGCTGGATACGCTGGATCTAGCGGAATATATGCTCCTCCTGCTTTGAGAATCCCTAATAAACCCACAATCATTTCTAGGGAGCGCTCAACGCAAAGTCCAACCAGTACTTCTGCTCCTACCCCTAATTTTTGCAAATGATGAGCGAGTTGGTTAGCCTTAATGTTTAATTCTTCGTATGTCAGTTGTTTCTGCTTATATTCAACAGATACTGCTTGTGGAGTTCGCACCACTTGGGCTTCAAATAACTGGTGAATACCCTGTTTAAACATGAGCTAGATATTTTTCAAATAGGGATTAAACATCCGGAAAAGCTAAAATTTACTGCCTAGAGTCTTCTAGGTAATTAACTGGATAATTTGGAATAATGACCTTTGAGGGTTTAAAAGGTGCGAAATCAGACTCAAAGGTCACTTTCTTTTCTCACCGCGATTTTGTTGAAGAATGCGAAGCGTGTAGCAGTCCGTTCATGTAACGATCCACACAGAAACAAATCGCTTAACTTCGTAAAGCACGCATGAGCCATGCCAATTTATTCATCGACAATTCCAACTGTCCTTGGTTTTTAAGTTGGTACAGTATAAATAGTGCCTGGTGGGCTTATTTGATTTTTCAGTTTGAGTTTTAGCTCGTCTGTAATGGGTAGATCTTGAATTTCTTTCTGGAGTTGGATCACGGATTCGGTTTTGCTACGTTCTGCATAGACAGCCTTGAGAATGGCTTCAATTCCAGATCCGGCGATCGCATCCCCGACAACAGTTATTAGACCTAGCAGTGCTATACCTCCGAGAATGCCAAAAGGTCCTCCCACGGCTGTGAGGGCAGCCGCAACAGCGGCAGAGCTACCTCCTGATGAAGCGGCTAGAATCACCAGAATTATGCCAGGAAGACCAAGCCCTGCGAGTTTTTTAACAATTTCGTCCATTGGAATTACCTCTTATCCTTACGTTTTGGTGAAAACATGACTCAGGCTACGAGCCGGAAATCTTTGTAAATAAAAAACCCATTTCATCATCTATACTAAGCTAGATCAGAGTAACTCACGCTTAGAAACAATCACAAGGGTTTAGGTTGCTTCACAAAGCTGAACTTCTCTGAGCAAAAACACCACCAATATCATTCTTCTCAAAATTTATGTCATCATCTTGACCATTAGATGTGAAAACATAGCGTGATTGAGTGGGTACAGAGTTGATCACAATATTTAATCTCCAAATCTGAGTGAAAAAAATCCGGAAAAGATCATCTTGTAAAGACTAATTTATCTTTGTTTTGCCAAACGGTATCAGATCTTCTATCACCTGCCATTCAGCAACATTTAAGTTGCTTGGGGGGCGATCGCAAGTCGCTAGCAGATTTACATTTTATACCGAGAATGTACATGACCTGATTCTTTTCTAAGTAGCGTTGAGAGAGTAGACTTTCATTTTTTTCTCTGTATACTCAAGTTGACACTTTCTGTAATTGTATAATTCTAGCCTGCAAATTGCTATCATGTGTTAATCTAATAGCTTTTATATATAGGACTTACGCATCGTACATAAGTACTACACGCAAGGGTTATCCAGCCATATTAAGCACTTAACGATGCCAAAGGCAACGGCTGAAGCTGTATAAATATGCGACTAAATCAGGCTTATACAAGCACCTCAAACGACCAAATATCGTCTTACATATTATGGTTAATTTGTACAGTGCGTAAGTTCTATTGAAATTCTCGACCAGGAGTTTAAAAATATTAATCGCCGTATAACAGCATCAACAATATACCAAACTTCTAGGGGCAACCTAGGCCAGAATTTTTGGTGAGCCGTGACTACACAACACTACAGCCTCTATTTAACAAAGTTCTTATTTAGCCGCATCCTGTAGATAATGCGATCGCCTAAGCGTAAAAACAGAGAGTTCTATCATTTCAGTTAGTCGTTAAGCTCCCCCCGCATGCGGGGGAAAAGTCTTAACTGAACCGAATTGAATTAGTTCATTAAATCAGCAACGCCAAATTATTCATCAACAATTTCAACTGTCCTTGGCATGTCAGTGACGTCAGTATTAATAAGAACTTTCGGGCTAAGGTGATTTTTCAACTTGAGTTTTAGCTCATCTGTAATGGGTAAATCTTTAATTTCTTTGAGAAGAAATCTTAGAGAGTGAGTTTTGCTACGTTCTTCATAGACAGCCTTGAGAATGGCTTCAATTCCAGATCCTGCTATAGCATCCCCTAAAACCGATATTAGACCCAGCAGTGCTATACCCCCAAGGATACCAAAAGGTCCTCCTACAGCTGTGATGGCAGCACCAACAGCTACAGAACTGCCCCCGGCTGCGGCTGTCAGAATCACGAGAATTACGCCAGGAAGACCTAGACCTGCAAGTTTTTTAACGAGTTCGTCCATTGGAATTACCTATTATCCTTACGTTTTTGTGAAAACATTAATCAGGGTAAGATACTAGAATCTTTGTAAAGAAAGAAACCTATTTCATCATCTAGACTAAGCTATATCAAAGTCAATCACCCTTAGATAAGATTAACTTTCGACAAATTTTTCTCAATTTGCCCTAATCTGATAGCTGAGCCTTTAATCTAGATTATGACTGATTGTCTCGAAAAAAACTGATATCACCACCATTTTAAGAGAGGTCACTGAAGAGGCAGAGGGGCAGGGGTTCGTGGGCAGGGGGGAAACCCCATCCA
>JAQYWN010000193.1 GCA_029379265.1 Rhizonema sp. NSF051 | reverse complement strand
AACCTAGCACTTAGTCAAGGAATTAACATTGAAGTTTCCAGGTGCAAGATCTGAGTTGCGGCAGAATAATTTGAAGACTCTTTTAAAGAGCGATCGTTAACTGAAAGAGCAAAGAAACCCTGAGAGCATGTAACAGCCGGCGCAGCCCCTCAGTACCTGTTCCCTACCATGTATTACACGGAAGCACTCATTCTCCTTTATCCATGTAATACATCGTTTACCGACTGTAGCTTTTCCTAGGTATTACACAGTATTACATGGCTGAAGATCCACAATCACGTTGTTTCCTTGGACAGTAATACTGTTTCACTTTAAGGTTGATACAAATGGGGGGCATTCTAGCAGGGGGAAAGAATTAGAAACTAATCATTTGTATCAAGATTTTCGTGAAATGGTATAAGGCATTAATTCCTCTCACTCTTCAATCAGGAGCGAACGGACAGTCGATGAAATTCAAACAATTCTATGTGATTTTTGAAAAACTCCGTACATTCCAAGAGTGGAAAAATCAAAGGTAGTGTGTCGAATAAACCATTCAAACATCCACTTTAAATGAGAAAACGAAGGAATTAAGGCACAAAAACGTCGAACCCATGTTTTGGCTTGCAACCAAATATCCTCGATAGGATTTTGTTCTGGGCAATTAGGAGCGAAGCGGACGCAGTGAATTTTCCATTGCTCGGTGGGTAAACCTTGATTAACCTCATCTAAGAAACCTCGAACATATGACAGAACGATGATAAGTAGCTCCATCCCAGAAAATCAGCAATCGTTGATTGGGAGACTGAGCGAGCAAATACCGCAGGTAATTGATAGTATTTTCTGAGTTTCCCCCATCGTATGCTTTGAGTAGCAATTCTCCTTCAACGTAGTCAACAGCCCCGTAATATGTCTGTTTCTCTCGCTCATTTACAACTGGAACTGTAATTTCAATGTCAGTTTTCCCCCAGATATAGCCATTTAAGTCTCCCCACATCAAATGACACTCATCAATGAGAAACACTCTTAGCTGTCCTGTTTCGATTTCAAAGCGGTGGTTTGCCAACAATGTTTCAATCTCTTTTTTTTTTCTGCAACAACATCTGGATTAGCTTTAGGATTCAATTTTGTTGTTTTCTTCCAGCTGATTCCTGCTTCCTCAAACAGGGCATAATAACTTTGTTTTGACTCATAAACCACGTCGTAGTCAAACGCTAACTTATATTCAAGTTCGCCAAGTTCCCAGGTATCTTTCGTTTGCAGCCAACTTAAAACTTCTTCTCGTTGTTCGCTTAAAAGGTAGCTCTTCCTTCCTTGATAGTTCAACCGCAGTCCGTCAATCCCATTTTCCTCGTAGGCTTGCTTCCAACCTGTTATTGACCCTCGTGATACGTCGAGAATTGTTTGGATTTCATCATATAAGTAACCTTGGTAAACTAGCTTTACTGCCAACGCTTTCCTTACCTCACGCGCATCTGGATGCACATCTATAAAATTTTGTAGCTCGGCGATCGCATGAAGTGCCGTTTCCTCTGTTGCCTGTTGGTGGAATACTCCCACTGCCCATCTACCAGTTTGTAAATGCGGATTTATCATTGTTGCTTATTAGACTTCAATACCCTACCGTATTATTTCGCAGTCTTGTTCAAAAATCAAATAGGACTCCTATATATACATTTGACCTGAAACCTTTATCCAGTCTAGAAATTAATTTGTAAATATTTCTGTCTGGTTACTTAAATTGCGATAGTTTGGCGATCGCCCGAGTCAGCAGATCCCGGAGCATTCTGTTACCATGATGCTCCCTTGTGCAAATATCGCAGTTTGTCAACACTGGCTTATCATTGTTTCCTTTTAGACTTTTTTACACTACCGTATTATCTCTTAGTCCTGTTCAAAAATCAAATAGGAGTCCTATATATCATTCGTGTGTTAACAGAAATATTTTGAGATGTTTTTGTCCAGCCCAAAATCAAATAATCCTCTAAAGCATTTAAAATTTCAACTTTTGAATGATCGTAAATAGTCATAGAACTAGCTTGAATTAATTCATCCGTGACACAGTCTAGGCTCAATACAATAGCTTTTAAAGCAATTCTCTTGATATACTTGAGAGAAGCTTGGATATCTTCTACAAACAACAGTGCGCCCAGAGAAACTACAAAATCATAAGATTGATTTTCAATTTCAGGAAGAGCACCTTCTATCGTCTGATGTATAGGTTTATAACCTCTTTGAGAAGCATATTGAAGCATGCGTGCTGAAACATCAATTCCTGTATACTCAAAATCTCCTTCCAACAAATCACTCAGCAGTCCCGTTCCACAGCCAACATCTAAGATACTTCCTTTCTGAAGATTATACCTTTGAAATATTTTTTTAGCCTCGTTAAGATATTGCCCGTTTAATTCAGGACTTTTCGCCTTTTCATCATATCGTGCAGCAAGTTCATCATAATACTTTTCTATAACATTTATTTCTTTCATTACTTTATCCTTGGCTTATTTAAAATCGTCGTATGAACCTCTAATCGTCTTCCCATCTATGGGAATAATCTCTCCTCCCATTTTGGTGACAAGGGTTTCTACCCATTTGAGAAAGCATTTATTCAAGGCTTCTGGATCAATGAACTCAAACACTCTACAAAATGTATCATCAGAAGGGATACCGTGTGGTAATGCCAAAAACTCTTCTAACCAATTTTGCTTGCTGATCCCATAATTTTCAATATCTTCCCACCCTTGGGCTCCAGCTATTATAGCTGTTCTCAATCAAATCCCATACACTCTCTCCCTCTCCCAAGATTGGGAGAGGGGTGCCCGCTAGGGTGGGGTTGCTACTTTTTGTATGTGACTGAAACGAGAATCGCTATATTGCTCTTATTTGCGATTACTAATATGTCTGTAAGTTGATGTTTTTTCGTTCGCTCTACTCTTGGTCTTCGATGTCCCCAAAGTGTTTAACTAAACTCTGCTGAATAGCTCCGATTTCTGCGACTACTTTTGACGAACTTTGATGACGAGAACTTTTGTTAGCATCGGCAGATTTACGACTAAAGCCCTAAGACATTTGAGTATTCCTTGAGATTTTCAAGTGGCATTGCTGTCATCTCACTTAGACAGAAAGCATACATAGCTGCCTCCTGCCGACTGCCATCACGCCTTTCCCGATAAAATCTACCCAACAGTTAAAGGATTGAGGAAAGAAGTAAAGATAGAATTGCAGAAATTATCCTTCCTCCAGCAATATCTTAAGAATCTCCGTGGCTGAGCGCCCGGAGAGTGTCAAGGGAGCATCCCTGTTGTTCCAAGCGCTGCCGCCTGATCACTGGAAATCGTATCTGATATGAAATCCTGGTGATTACTTATCGTAAAAACTTCTCCGCTTCAGCGCGCCTTAGAGTCTCAGCGTCAGTTTATACGATAACTATTTAAGCGGATTTCATATGACACAGCCTTACCGACCAGTTCGCCACGGATCTTGCGGCACATATTTTCTCCGTTTAACTGCTGCTGTATCGCAAATGCATCGTCTATTATCCAATAGTGGTTGATCTGATTTGTGAAAGTAGCTTATGTGTTGCAAACTGCTCAAACGTAGTTGGCGTAATAGCCTCAGGTGTTCTTACTGTTGCATAGATTCCGTCAGGATTGCCAAGGTCATGAAACAGATTCCCTAACTCTCGTTGTACATCAGGTGTTGCTCCAGATAATGCAAGTTGCTGCTGGATAGATTCAACCGTTACCTGAACATATTCAATAGAACGACCAAGCACTTGTGAAAGGATAGCAGTGGCTTCAGGGAGGGTTAAATTTTCTGGTCCCATGAGATTACGAGTCCATTGCCCTGCCCAACGTTCGTCAAGTAGATATTTTGCTGCTTCATCACCGATGTCATCCGTGCTAATCCAGGGAATATCATGATTATTGGCATAGGGAAAATATACGGCGTTGTCTTGCTGAATGAACTTGACTTGCCCTAGAAAATTCTCCATGAAATAGCCAGGACGCAGATGCAGCAAATTCGAGAAAGTTTGGTTAAAAATCGATTCAACAGTCCCGACGAATGTAACTGTGCCTAGATCTGCCGCTGCACCTGCACCCAAACTAGAAATGTGGACAACTCGTTTAACGCTGTTTTCAAGCACTGCTCTAGCCCCAGCCATCGCCGTCTGGGTGTACCAATCGCGTAAGCTGAGTGCATCATGTTTCGGTGGGGTCAGCCAAAACAAAGCATCTGCATCCTGTGTTACCTCTATCAACCCTTGAGTATTATCACTGCTGATTGGCTTCACTGTAGCACCTTGAGTTACTAAATCAGCTAACTTCTCTGGCTGTCGTGTCAGAAGAATAGTCTCGGCTCCAGCTTGAACAACTTTCTCCGCAGTACGTCGTCCAATATTGCCAGAGGCGGCGGCAATCACAATTTTCATGCTTTTCCTCTTCCTTGCCTTACTCTGCATCATCTGCATTGAAAGATTGGCACAAATTTTGTGTGCTACCCCACGCCTTGAGCGCGGACATAGGGTTCCAATATTCGCGGTAGTGAATGATCTTACCTTCCCAAGTTTCCAGTCGGATCACATAATCTTGTTGATAGTGGCAACCTGTGGAAACAATGACAGCTTCCCCACGACTCTCAGCCAATAGAACATTAGGGTTTGATGTTGGGTAAACACGAAGGTTGGTAAACACCAAGTTTTGCATTTGCGCTAGCGCGTTTTTCATGTATTTGTATATGGCTTCTTTACCTTCCAAGCGGTTTGGCGTATCAGAAGCATATGGAAATTCAACGACTGCATTTTCGGTAAACAGGTCTACACAGGCTTGAATATCTTTGCCCATAAGCGATAAAAAAGTGGTAAATACCTGAGTGATCGTCTGTTGCTCTAAATCTGGCAATGGCTGCATTGGATTCTCCTTAACTATCTGAAGTGTAATAAGTTCCAATACTCGACTTCTTTCAGATTCTTATAACGTTTTATCAGATTCTTATGATTTTAGCGAACTTGCTTTGGTGTCATGCCGGTGAATCGTTTAAACTGTTGCGTCAAATGACTTTGGCTTGAGAAACCTACTTGTAATGCAATGTCCGAAATCGTCAAATCCGTTTTCGACAACAGCATTTTCGCCCGTTCCACCCGTTGTTGAATCACATACTGGTGCGGAGAACTACCTGTAGCGCGTTTGAACAAACTAGCAAAATAAGTGGGGCTGATATTGATGACTTCTGCAATTTCCATCAGTGACAAATTTTGATCAAGGTGAGTGTGAATATAATTGATCGTTTGCTGCAATTGGGTATAAGTTAAGGTTCTATTCTCAGATGTGATGACTTGTGTAAAGGTGGAATAGTGTCGCAGCAGATGAATGACTAACACTTGGGTTAATGATTCGACGTATAATTGACCCATCATCCCACCCGACTGCAATTCGTCTAAGAGCAGCAGAGCAATATGCCAAAGACGTAAGTCTTGCTTAACGAAACCGCTTACCAGGTTAATTCGCTTTCTATCAATTTCAGATGCTTCAGCGACTTGCTCAATTAACTTCGGTTGCAAGTAAATATATAGCGCTGAAGAACAACTATCACGTCCTTGACAACGCAAGTAGGTCGGTTGTCCAGCAGGCATAAAAATGCTGTCACCATTTTGAACTATTGATTCATGTAGATGATCGCCACTTTTTTGAGTCAAATCGACAGGCTGCCCCAAAGGTAAATTAAGACAATGAGCGGATAGGGCAGGAAGTTCAACTTCACCTGAAGTAGGAGGAATTTGGTAATGTTCAACCAAAATACCATTCCAACTCATTTGCCGACTGGATAACAATAGAGATTTATTCAAGTATTGATTGAGATTGATCGGGCTAACAAGGTTACTTTCCATAGGTTTTGCAGAATACAATTGGTAAGGATTCAGGTCTAAAGTTGAGGGATTAAAGATGGTGCTTGTATATCAGGGTTGACCATTGCTTTGAGCGCTTGCTCAAAAAATTCAATGACTGAGCGACCTTGCCGACGACAAGTGTGTACTACTGTCAACAAATTGGCAGTATGTTTAAACCTCTCCATTGAGCGAGAACCACCACTAACTTTACGTTTTGTGACAGCCAAGCGTAGCGATCGCTCAGCTTGATTATAGCGGTTGTCAGTTGGGTTCAATATAGTAGCAGCGGTGAGTAAACCATCCAATAATGTCTTTTTTAGTCACTGTATTTAGGGCATTTGTAATAGCCTCGTCTAATTCAAGATAGGTTCTGGCAGCTTGAGAACGTAAAAATTCCTTTACCAAGGACCAACAGTTCTCAAGGAGTGAAAAATCAGGAGAGTAGGGAGACAAATAAACCAATTTTGCTCCGACAGCTTCAATTGCTTCGCGGATGCCTGCGACTTTGTGAGAACTAAACGTACCATACGAACACAAGCACCTGACCAAAGTTTAGGAACTAAAATAGTTAAAAAAATTGATGAATTATCAACGTCCGATGCGAGCGTGAGTGTTTGTCAATCAATATCTTTAAAAGAGTACCGCCAAATCTCTATTATTTTGTATCCCATGCTTTTTCTAGTGTTAGTCGGTGAGGCTTCTATGTTCTTGAATAAGAGTTCATTTTGTTCAGTTCTTAATATTTGTACACCATCATAAATCATCAACGATGGATATGAACTCATCCGGAGATTAATCGGGTACGAAAAACATTCATGTATGTTATTTAAATCCAGAGTAGCAAAAACATCATCCATTGATTCAATATGTGTTTTGCCATCTCTCCAATATTGAACTGCAAAGCAATACCAGACTTCATTAATAGTTGTTGTATTCATTCGACTCTCCGTATATAGCATTTCAACTGTCTTCTACCACGCATCGGCTCAGCATCAGGACTAGTTATCCCTGCATCTTCTACTCTATGCGTCCACAATCCTCCAAAACGCTCACCCTGTATTAATGCTTTTCTTTTACATTCCTCTTCAGATGAGACTAAACCATCAAAAATCTCTTCATGATCGCTATTGGCGTTATTATGTATTGGAATCTGGTGTCTAGATCGTATCCTATGCACTGCTCCTGCTGCATTCTTAACAATATAGTACAACACCCCGGCAATTATCTCTGTACCAATCACTATACCCGCCACGCCGCAAGAAGGAATGTCCTTGCATTGAGGTGCAGCTATGGCTTGGGCTCTTGTGTCAAAATTGGAATAGATCAATAGTATTGAAGCACCAACAGCAACAATCTTTCTTTTCATCAAATTTCTCTTTACTTACAATTCAAGTAGTGTTTGTCAACAACTTGTCTTGAAATTTGGGTGTGGGCTGCGCCCACACCCAAGCACGGAGAGCCCACTTAGCTTAAGCAGACACTTCTTTTTGATGCCGATTTAACCACTCAAACGCTCCTGCGCGATTGTTCACTGGCAGTTGCAAATGCCAAAGCTCCCTGTTTGGAGATGTGAGCTTTCCATAACTGCCTATTAGATTGATTTTAAATTTCTAATAGGCATACATATCCATACTTTTTTGATCGGACTTTTCTACATAGTTCGTGAAAAGTCAGGCTCGCTCATGAAAGTTATACAGAGGTCGCCCACTACAGTCGTTAAAAATTGCTCATAAGCCGCTGCACTTTTTCAGGTACTGGCTCGGCTTCCTTTTTAGATAATGGCTTAAAAGTTATCAAGCGTTCGTACTGATTTTCACCCTTCTCGTCTTTCCCAGCACAGCGAGAAAACCAGATTGCTTCACCAAACTTATTAGATGGCGACCGACGAATAAATTGATATCCCTGCCAGTTTACCACTGCAGGTCCGTACTGGTCAGTTCTCTCTACCGATGCCCCAATGCTATGCCAATCGAAAGTACGAAACTCCTCAAGACTTCGTTGATAATTGGGAGCATTTGTTGGAGCAAATCTATCCAGTACATCTGCAATTCGTTCTAGAGCTTGCATTTGACGTTGTTGGATTTCAAGCCAAAGGTTAATTTGATCTGGTGTCATGTTAATAAAAAGATAAAAAAGTAGGAATAATGAGTGCGATCGCTTCTCTTCTATTGAGTGTCAGGAAACGATCGCGTTTAGGGTCAAGAAGTTTTTTCTCGTCTGCTGTGCGTTGAAAACTTACGCCGCTAAGAATTCCTCAGTTTGTGCGTGTTGTTTGAGGTATTCCCACTCAGTAACTGTCAGTTCGTCAAATGGTTTAGAAAGCAATTCCTCAATGTCAAATTCTTCATCAGCCATGTCAGCTACCAATAATCCAGCCATTGCTACGATGAGCAGTTGCGCTTCTGCTGCTGTGTGGCAACGAGGTCTGTTATCGCTATCCAATGGCATGGCAACCCACTTACCATCGATGACACGACGGTAGAAAGTACCAATCAGTTTGCTTGTGTGCCAGACGCGGTAGAGTATGCCGAAGTCGCAATCTTCCAGTGAATCTATCTCGATTTCTGGTGCGATGTCACTTGAAAGTGCTTCAATATGTGCATCAAATTCAGCTTGAGCAATGATGTGTTCGTCAGCATCAACGAACACAGAGTGTTGTTGTATCATGTATTTAAGTTTGTAAAAATGAACTAACAAAACGATCGCACTGCTTACCAGGCTTTAGGCGGTCGTTTTTGCTACTCTTTTATTTTAACTATTAAACGATTAATCGTCAAGCCGATTGACAGATTAAGTGATAATATGTTTAATTAAGTAGACGACAATAGGAACGGATTGACCATATGACAGCAGTGATTATGAAAGCTCCCGTTCCTCCCAAATTCATCAAAAGAGAAGAAAGACGGGCTGTGCAAAACACAAAAGTTAAAATCCGGTGCCGACTACAGGACTTACTAGAAGCTCAACAGTTGACTAGATCAGCCTTGTCTCAAGAAACTGGTTTGACGAGCGCGGCAATTAGGGGATTGTGCGAAAACACAGCCAAAAGATACGACGCGGATACGATAGCAGTTTTGTGCGACTTTTTTGGATGTGATGTGGGGGAACTATTTGAAGTTGTGAAAAAATATGGGGACGCATGAATCCATAAAAAATGGAGTCAGCCTTCTAACTAGATCCTCGTAACCATTTAAAATCAATTTGAAATGAGGCTGACTCCATTTTTTACTGATTTTTTCCACGGGGAGGAAGCGCTATAGGTACACCAGAGTGTATCCGGATCGCTCAAGCACTATGACTTAATCAATCAGAAGCTGCTTAGCTGCATGAAAGACTACTTGAGCGAAGCACGGGTGTTCATTTGTCCGTGCTTGATGCAGGAAGTTTTTGTGTCTGCGATGAACATGCGATCGCCATAAACGATTTATTTGCATATACATAATAAACTTGCATAAATTTATCCCACGAGTGACGTACTCACCCCCACTGTTAGTTTCTCAGGCTTCTTAGTAGGGGGTCATTTACACAAGTGTAATAATTTCATGTCTTCAATCATATCAGATTCCCCGGAGCATAGCACGGGACCAGATTCCCTATGGGAAAAACCCGCATCTGAATCAGATTTTAGTACCCAACATGTAAGCTTAGAATGGATACAGAGCCTATCACCAGAATTGAAAGACGCTGCACTCTACAGGTTTTGTAAGACAGCCGAATCCAAACCTACACTGGTCGAATCATTTACCTTAACCCAAGTGATTTACCGCACAATTTCTGGAGGAAGCTTCACCGAGTCAGCTGACAATGTAGCAGCAAGAACCGGGTGCGACCGGAAAACAATTCTAAAGGGATTGTCTATTGCGAAGGAACAGAATATTATTGAGGAAAGCAAGCGACCCGGCACCAGTAGCGAGTATTGGTTTAAGCCCTGCGTGGAGTGGCTTCCAGCTCCGGTAGTCCGTATTAAGGACATCCGTACTAAGAAAGTAATTGAGTTCCCTTTAATACAAGACATTGAGAAGTGAGAATTGAACAGCAACTAGCTAGCAATGATGAGGTAGTCCGTAATAAGGACTACCCGGAAACTAAGCAGCAAATACACGGCAATGATGGTGTAGTCCGTGTCGCGGACGACCATGAGACGGACTCAAACAACAAGATTGTTGTTGTTAATAAATTAATTAAAGAACAACAACAAGTTGTAGTCCGTCTTGAGGACACCCCCACGATATGGCGCAGTTTGCCTGATGGGAATCGCTACGCTCAGATACCTCCGATTTATGATCAAGAAACTGGAGTAGAAATTCAGAGACAAATGGATGAGGAGGGGTTGACGGCGCAGAAAGTAATTGGGAGAGCGATCGCCTTCAGCAAAGTCCCCCTGCTCGTTTTAGAAGCACTGGCAAGTGTTGGAAGTCACTTACTAGATTGGTGCTGGAAAACTGAATCTGAACTTCTTCAGAGCGAAAATAAACTTAATTCAGAAGATGCTGAAGTGGTTGTATCGCTGCAGCTTTCTAAGACTTTAACAGCGATGGGTGTAATTTTGACAACGGAGCAAATGCGTCATTGCTTGACTGAGTGTGGCGAAGACGCGATGCTGGATGCTGCAGTTCGACTGAGAAAAACTGGGGAGATAGTTAGTCAAGGAGACAAAGAGGACTATTTTCTGAATTATTTGCACAATGCAGTTAAGGTTGCAACTCCCAAAAAACCCGGCATGACAGCTGTTAAGAACATTGGTTCAAAGGATGCTGCAACATTCCCCACTGAAATCATGGTTCTTCTGAAGAATGCTGAGATTCATTTAGTGCCAGCCAAGGCAGAGAAGTTGTGGGCAGCGTATGGGGAGAAGTTTGTGGAGGCGATCGCCTATGTTGAGCAAAAAGCTAAAGAGGGTAAAGTTGCTAACCGTGAAGGGTACTTTGTTCGGTGCCTGGAGGAAGGCTGGTTAGTGAAGAAGCCCGAATCAGAAAAGCGAGATCCTTCTTCAATGACACCTGAGCAGCAACAATGGTACGAATGGGCATGTATGAATAAAGTATGTATTGATACTCCAGTCAAAGATTTGCCTACAAAGATGGGGGTATTGGCAGTGCTAATTCCAATTAAAAATAGGCGGCAATTTGACCCACCGTATGACTTGGTGGCTCTAGATGTGGCGATGCGGGAGTATCAAAAGTGAAGCACGATCAAGTTACTTGAATAGGCATACAATGAATGCTGATTGAAAAACAGTTTACTCTATCTCGGATCTGCGTCATGATCAAGATATTTTTCCAAGATGGTCTAGGGCGTCGGTCAAGTAATCATAATTGACAAAAAAGAGATAATGTGAAGTGGG
>JAQYWN010000192.1 GCA_029379265.1 Rhizonema sp. NSF051 | reverse complement strand
ACAAAATACTTAAGTATAATTTTGCAAATGTTATAATAGCCTGATATTGACTTACATCTACGACAAAGAAAACAACTATTTATATACATCAATCTGCTAGATTTCTGATGCGGGTGTGGACATCCATATAAAAGTATTAAATACAACCAGCATTAATAACCATACTAATGATAGATATCAAGCTAACAAAAATTGTGATAGATGAATTTTTTTCATTATGGCAAGCGAACGCCAAGTATCAAGAATAGCAAGTTCTGCCGTCTCTGGGTGATCGCTCTTCGGGGCTTCCCTCGAACGCAGATACCATGACTGCCGTATAGCATCCGCGTTCTGTGATATCAAATCCGTTTGTATCGGTACGGATTTATCCTCCCTGTTTTAATGTTCCCTTCGGGTTTCTGCGGCTTTTTTATCACTCAGATGCTACCGGATTTGATATGAGTTGTTTCGCCAACGCCAGTATTGCGGTAGTTTTGGCTGTTTGGCAAGGAGTTGTAGTAAGCGTTCCTTTGAGGGCGCAAATATAAATCAGACCCCCATCAATACTACGTAGATTTTGGAAATTTATCTGTTGGGGCAAGCGGGGGAAGAAAAAAGGCTCAGCCCTTTGCAGTATTGGGACCCCCATGTGATTTCATCACACAATAAAATGAAAAGAAAATCTTTCTGCCCCTAATTGCCCTTCGCCCCTAATCCCTACGTATCCAGGAAACTGAGCTTGGTCAGTTAATTACAGTTACCTTGGAAGCAGTCCCCGATCTACGCACAGTCACATTTACTCTCATCCTTCCATTGGTCAACCTGAGTAGTGGATCTGAGACTATTCGGATCAACGTCCCTGGGATCACGACCACGACTCGTACCACTATTGCAGGTCCAGGAGCTGGTGCAGAGAAAATTTATACTACAGTCAACCTGAAAGGAACGGCTAAATTTGTTGTGTTCTAGCCTCAAGGAGGTGGCGATAACTAGAGGCTTGACGACGCTTCGCGTGTAAAAGAGGCAGGGGGCGGGGAGCCTCACAAGGGTAGGTTTTTTACATGTAGGTAAGACTGGGTAGACCTGGGGGGAAAGTAGACCAGGAAGAAGGTAAACACCTATGTATATATACTGCTTTTTCATCTGTTTTGGGTAAAAAAACTGCAAGGTCCACTTTCCTTCCTTGTCCTCCAAGTCTTGCCAACACCCAATTGTAAAAAACCTACACCTGTGAGGGGCGGGGATCTGTGATCCACTCCGCTTTCTTCTTCCCTGCTCGGGCATTCAACTGCTTGTACAAAGATTTCGCACACAATCTCTGTAAGCTTTGTAGTGCCATCAAGACGCTTGTCTTAAATTCTGTTGGCGACTGCACCAGTCCAAAACTGAAAAGTTTTGTAGCTAATTAACTGGCTCTCTTCAGCATAAATTTGTTTTAAGCATTGATAAAATGCTTGTGCATAACTTTTACATCCTAATGATACTAAGCATTTTAAAATGCGAGTGATCCGAAGGTAGTTATGGTTACTAAAGTCTATCCACTGTTTGATACGATTTGAATAGTCTTCGGCTTTTGTCACAACATAAAGACCTTCTTTATTAACGCTGCCTTGTAGTCCGTAAAATCTTAGCAGGACAGTTAAGGATTGCAGTAAGTTTTTTTGAAGGCGATTGTCAGTGTAAAACTGTTGAATGACTTCGTGGTTAAGCGTAGGTGCATTTAGGCTAAATGAGCTTTTCTCGCTTATTGGAAATAACCATTGAATGTAATTGTGAGTATATTCCAATTTGTCAAAATTCCACGCCCATACCTCGTAAATCATGCGGCTTTCAGTATCTGGTTGTTCTCCCAAATAAAAAGGTACTATCATGGTAGTTAACTGTTTTTCATCTTTCATAATTTATTTAACTCCGCTTAAAGAGAAAGCAATTAAAAAATGAAATTTCTGAAACTGAGCTTCGACATTGCTCTTACCCCTCAAAATAAAAATTAGCCTGTTTTCAACTGGTTTGAGAATGAGATTGCTTTGACTCTCTCTGATATAATCTTTCGCCAAAGCCTTAAAAAGGGCGTATTTGTTAAAAAGTTTGATGTTACCATTCTCAATTTCCTCACAAATCTCCCCAATTAATCGCTCGGTCATATACTCAATTATTACAGGTTGTAGCGTGAGGCGTTCTGCACTCTTCTCAATAGGTAGTCGTCGTTCTAGCAAATCGAGAGTTTCTGGCACTTTTTTTTTGTCATTTTCTTGTTGTGCGATCACCTGCACTAATGCGTCTGGCTCTACAAGTTTGGCTAAATGCTGTTGAAACCCAGTGTGCAAGGCTTGCTGTTGATCCACTTCTCCAGCATAAGCAGTCAGGGCGATCGCCTTCAACTGTCCTCCCTGCTCTGGTGGTAATCTTCTGACTTATCGCATCAACAACCTATAGCCATCTATATCGGGTATCCCAAAATATTTATGTAAAGTTAGTTTTTTCACAACTCCTGCACGGATTGCTCTATTCAGTTGGTCATAAAATTTTTTTAATCTTCTCCTCGTATTCTAATCCTGTTTTCCTCAATAATCTATAACCGATGAATAACAGATTCTTGAGATAATCAACGAATTGCCTTTTGGAAAACTGAAATTACATAGGTTTACCCTGACGAATAGCTCGTAATACCATAATTCCTAAAAACTGTTTTGGGGGATAACTTCTAATATCGGCAAAATCTAAATCTAGCGTTACTAAAACTCT
The DNA here is from genome assembly GCA_029379265.1 of Rhizonema sp. NSF051. Taxonomy (GTDB): domain Bacteria; phylum Cyanobacteriota; class Cyanobacteriia; order Cyanobacteriales; family Nostocaceae; genus Rhizonema. Next base: position 8,493 of record JAQYWN010000192.1, on the reverse strand, counting down.
ACCTTCCTGCTGACAAAGATCCATTAATTTCGGATCTTTTTCCCCTGACAAGTTCTGTTGATTAACAGTCATAGCATCGTAACCAGCTTCCTGTAATAAATTAGCTAATTCTACAGGTAAATTTTCATCAATTTTAAACTTCATTTTCTCAGGAATTAAGCTGGTATAATCCGTTCACGTGCTAATTCGGCTGCATAGGAAATAGCGGCTTGAATATCCCCATGAGTTAAAGACGGATAACTATGAAGAATCTCTTCAATACTCACATTTTCTGCCAAGTTATCCAGAATAACAGAAACCATAATCCGAGTACCTTTAATACAAACTTTTCCGTGACATACCAAAATATCACTAACAATTCGATCTTGCCATCGCATCATTTGTTGCTAGCGATCACCGCTAGTTGGATGTTCATATCTTGTAGGTATAAGTATAACATACATTCCGTACTCGCAACTACCACCGCTCATATTTAAAAAAAGTCTTAAGTAGGTAGGCACTATAATTTCAAGGTATGTAACGAAACGTAAACTAGGCTACAACTCTTTTCCCTTCTGCCTTCTGCCTTCTGCCTTCTGCCCTCTGCCTTCTGTCTTACTTCAACGACAATTTTTCATGCCCACCTACTTAGTTCAAATTAAGAAGAACAACAGCATTCGTTTAAGAGGTTATTTGAAAAGGGTATGCTTGAGCCTTAACAGAGACTTAGAGGCGCGACATTCGTGGGTGTAAAATTAGGTGGCATTTTCATCAATCTCCGCGTTTAACTGAACTGTATTGCTGCATAATCCGTATATTGCCGCATTTCAGGAGATTGAAAGCCCAACACAATATCTTCCTTTGCCACCCCTAAATCCACAAGCTCTTGGGCTACTCTCATTTCCGTCATATTTTGCTCAATCCAAATCTAACATTCTTAATATCCAAATGTAAAACACAACCATAGACCCGTCGATAGCCATCCCAACCCACATTCATTACCTGGTAATGGTCTTGTTTCGTATCAAAAACTGTATAGCAATCAATCGACCCATTCGCGATGGGAATAGCAGCATAAGCTGTCAACAACGACTGAATTATATTCCGATAAGACTCTATGGTATCCATTGCACAATTACCTCTTGAATTGGGTCATAAATGATTTGTTTAATTTGATATCTCTCTAATGAAATTTGTGCAAATTCTCGCTTAAAAAAAACTTCATAAGTAACCATAGGCACAGCTAAATAGAGAATACGAGTTGGATCGCTGATTTCTAAAGCAAGCCGATAATTCAAAAACTGTCCTAATGCAGCATGGTAGTCGGTCAGTGGTGAATCACTCAAGAAAGTTTTAATCTCAACAGCAATTTTTTCAAAGTCTCGCTCTGCTGCTAACAATTGCTCCGCCGTAGGCATCGCTTAAAAAGTCTTGAAAAATCAAGGTTAAATGCCTGAAATCCATCCCCCATATTTAGTTTTTCTTGTCAATGCGTAAGTCCTATCATATTTACCGTAGAGGGAGAAATCTTACTTGTCCTTCCCACTCTCCCTCAAGGCTGCACTCCGCAATCAAGATAATTTCCTCTATCGCTAACCCTACTGGGACACGACGACTCACCTCAAACAACCCAGGCATAGATAATTCTGCTTGGATACGTTCGTATGCGAAAGTTATCATCGTAGCAACATCATGAGTTAGAACAATTCGCCCTTCTTTGGCTGCCCATGCTAAAACAGTTGGATCATTTACTCCTGATAAGTCCACATCTTGAACACGCACAACATCAATATCTGGGCTTTGGCGAAGAACACCTCGCACAATTTGATTATTAAAATTTTCATCAGCCAGGAATCGAGCCATTTTCAATTACCTGGGTTGATTGCGCCTAGCTAGTAGACGATCGCGTATTCCAATTGGATTAAAATGTTGTTCTGCCTCCTGCTGAATCACATTTGCCTGACATTGACGTTCTACAAGATAGGTATGAACTTCATTTCGATGTCTGAGGTAGTAACCAATAACCAAGTAGATATCTGGCAGTTGTAGCGATGGATACTGCTCTCCTATTTCCTCTGGTGTGCATCCCTCAAGAAAAGCAGTCACAACAGTGTCTAGGGTGACGCGAGTTTTCCCAACTCGAACCACACCTCCGGGAGTCATTTCTAGGGGGGCGGTTTCAGAAACTATGGTTAATTCCATCAGGTGCAGATCATTAGACAATCCCTTATTATATCATTCAAAACCAAGTAGAAAGCGGTAAATATACCTCAGCATCGGAAGTGATTCAAGCAGCACTACGAATGTTTGTACAGCAGCAAGACACTTATCAAGGACGGTTTGAGGAATTACAAAAGGAAATCATGATTGGTATAGAAGCATCAAGACGGGGCGAAGTAGTAGATGCTGATAGCGATCATGTTTTGATGGTTTTGGAGAGAATGCGATCGCATAATTTCAGTATCCGGACACAGGCTACATCTGGCGATCGCACGAAAAGCTTATCCACTGGCAGAAGCCAGGGCAGGACAAGATCTAGAAGAATTGCGTGAGGACACACCCATAACTATCACTTGAAGTTGGCTTTTTGTCCGGGTTTGGGGGTCTGAGTGGCAACGGAAATGTTTTGTGTTGTAGTAAGCGTTCTTTTGAACCAGAATTTACCACGCCTTATGACATTAACCTGATTGGTGAGTATAATATCGCAGGTGAAATGTGGAATGTCACTTCACTGTTGGAGAAACTAGGCATCCGAGTCTTGGCAAAAATTACAGGTGATGCTCGCTACAAAGACGTCTGCACCGCTCACCGCGCCAAGCTCAACGTGATGATCTGCTCGAAGGCGCTGCTCAACATGGCAAGAAAGATGGAGGAGCGCTACGGTATTCCTTACATTGAAGAGTCTTTCTACGGCATAGAAGACATAAACCGCTGTCTGCGGAATATTGCCGCTAAATTGGGCGATCGCGATCTGCAAAATCGTACAGAACAACTCATTGCTGAAGAAAACGCCGCCCTAGATATAGCATTGGCTCCTTACCGCGCCCGCCTCCAAGGCAAGCGTGTCGTGCTTTATACTGGTGGTGTTAAGAGTTGGTCGATGATCTCAGCAGCGAAAGACCTGGGAATCGACGTTGTTGCTACCAGTGCTAGAAAAAGTACTGAGGAGGATAAAGCCAAAATCAAGAGATTACTGGGTAAAGAGGGCGTCATTCTCGAACAGGAAAGTCCCAAGGAAATCTTGAAAATAGTTGCTGAGACTCAAGCCGATATGTTAATCGCAGGCGGTCGCAATCAATACACCGCACTGAAAGCCCGGATTCCTTTCCTCGACATCAACCAAGAACGCCACCATCCCTATGCAGGTTATGCCGGAATGGTGGAGATGGCACGAGAACTTTATGAAGCTCTCTATAGCCCTGTGTGGGAACAAGTCCGCAAGCCTGCACCGTGGGAAGAAAACGCGGGAACACAGACACATGGAGATACCGAGAATGAATATGTCTCCGCATCTTCTTCCACTTCTCCATTGGAGGTGTACTGATGGCAATTGTCATGACTCCGGAAAAGCCTGTTGTCGTTAATCCCCTCAAGCAAAGCCAACCTTTGGGTGCGACTTTAGCCTTTTTGGGATTAAAAGGGATGATACCTGTGATGCACGGTGGTCAAGGTTGTACTGCTTTTGCCAAAGTGGTACTAGTCAGGCATTTCCGTGAGGCGGTTCCTCTTTCCACGACAGCTATGACAGAAGTCTCCACAATCTTGGGTGGTGAGGAGAATGTCGAACAGGCAATTCTTACCTTAGCGCAGAAGTCAAAGCCAGAAATCATTGGTTTGTTGACTACTGGCTTGACAGAAACCAGAGGAGATGATATGGAAGGTTTTGTTAAAGAAATCCGCCAGCGTCATCCCGAACTGGATAATCTGCCAATTGTGTTAGTCTCCACGCCTGATTTTAAAGGTTCTTTACAGGATGGCTTTGCGGCTGCTGTTGAGAGTATAGTTAAAGAAATTCCCCAAAAAGCTGACAAGCAAAAAGTTGGTCCCACGCAAGTCACGATTTTGCCGAGTTCTGCTTTTACCCCAGGTGATGTGCAGGAAATCAAAGAGATTATTCAGGCCTTTGGATTGAAGCCAATCGTCGTCCCCGATCTTTCAATTTCATTAGATGGTCACTTAGAAGATTCCTACAGTCCAATCACAGTTAATGGTACCACCGTAACAGAACTGCGGCAAATCGGCGGGAGCGCCTTCACCTTGGTATTAGGCGAAAGTATGCGAGATGCAGCGAAAATCCTGAAACAGCGGTTTGACACTCCCTATAAGGTTTTTACTGAACTGACAGGATTAGAAGCTACAGATAAGTTTCTGCAAGCTTTGTCAGACATCAGTGGCATGGCAGTCCCAGAAAAATACTGCCACCAACGCCGCCAGTTACAGGATGCAATGCTGGATACTCACTTTTACTTTGGTTGTAAGCGAGTTTCCTTGGCACTGGAACCAGATTTATTATGGTCTATAGTTTATTTCCTGCAATCTATGGGAGCGCAAATTCATGCGGCTGTGACGACGACACGTTCCCCCATGCTGGAAAAACTCCCCGTTAAAAGTGTCACTATCGGTGACTTGGAAGACTTTGAGCAACTCGCAGAGGGATCTGACTTGCTGATCGGGAACTCCTACACAGCAGCGATCGCTTCTCGCTTAAGAATCCCTCTCTATCGTCAAGGCATTCCTATTTTTGACAGAGTGGGTAATGGTCAATTCACCAAAGTTGCTTATCGAGGTACCATGCAGCTTTTGTTTGATCTTGGCAATCTGTTACTAGAGGCAGAAGAATCTCGAGTGAAGCATTAAAGAAAGTGATAAGTTAATGTCCCCTTGGGTTTTATTTACAAACATCTTAGCAAATAAGAAATAAGATTGAAACCCAAGGGGACAGGAGGTACGGAGTCAATGCCTATTTATCACTCCCACTTCTAATTTATCATTTGTTTCTTCTTGCTCTGCACTCATAAATCCTCACTCCTAACCAAAGAAAAGGAATATCGGGATGAAAATTGCTTTTACAACAACGGACAGAGTTCATATTAATGAACATTTTGGTGCGGCAGAAAAAATTGATGTTTATGAAGTCTCTGAGGATGGCTCTGAGTTTGTAGAAACTCTCTCCTTCGATGAAGAGCTTAAACAAGATGGAAATGAGAGTAAACTTGCAGCCAAACTTGATGCTCTTGCTGACTGTACGATTGTCTATGTTGTGGCGATCGGTGGTAGTGCTGCTGCCCGGTTGATCAAGAAGGGTGTGACACCAATCAAAGCGCGTTCCGAAGAAGAAAAAATTACTGACCTTTTACAGAAGTTAGTGAAAACGCTAAAGGGAAATCCTCCACCATGGCTGCGTAAAGCTTTACAGCAAAAATCTCACAGCTTTGAAGAAGAATTGGAAGAGGAAGCAACTGTATGATAGAAAATACTGTAAATGGAGCAACCGCAACTGATGTCTTAACCTCGCCATTTATCCAAACCTTGGTACAACAAATCCGGGGTTTAGATACTTATGGAGTGTATCGAAATTGGGCAAATGATTTGATTCTTAAACCTTTTGTTATTACTAAACAAAAGAAACGCGAAATCTCTATTGAGAATGAAGTCGATCCGGTTACTCTCGGACGAATTATGGGATTTTATCGCGCTGTTGCTGCGCGGGTTGAACAGGAAACAGGTTTACTTTCCCAAGTTGTGGTTGATTTGAACCATGAAGGGTTCGGCTGGGTACTTGTATTTTCTGGTCGTCTTTTGCTAGTTTGTAAAACTTTAAGAGATGCTCAACGCTTCGGTTTTGAATCCTTTGAAAAATTAGCATCTGAAGGAGAAAATCTAGTACAAAAAGGGATTGATTTATCGCAACGGTTTCCAGAAGTCGGAAAGCTTTGAATCGTGAAGATGGGCGGGTTTAATCTACAGACATCTGAGCAAAAACTCGTTTTTGTGAAACCCGCCCTTACAGGAGTTAGAAAGAATTTTTAACTTTTAAATCTTTACTTCTAACTCCTAACTTTTAATGGAGGTGTCTATGGTGCAAGCTGGAGAAATAATTACTGCTGAAGAGTTAAAAACTCAGATAAAACGACTTAATAGTAAAGCAGGGCAAATGAAAATGGATCTGCACGATCTAGCAGAGGGTTTGCCAACAGATTATCAACAACTTATGGATGTTGCTGCTCGGACTTATGAAGTCTATTGTCAATTAGAAGAACTTAAGCAACAACTAAAAAAAATGGAGCAGGAAAAATGACTAGCGATTTAGATAAATTCAAACAAATCGTAGATGCAGAAGATTATTTTGATTTTTTTAAACTGCCTTACGACCAAAAGGTAGTTAATGTAAATCGCTTACATATTCTGCGGAAGTTTTCTCAACTCATGCAAGAAATTGATGAGAATGATACTGATCTTAGTAGCTCGGATAAGTTAAGTAAATATTGTGAGGCTTTGCAAAAAGCTTATCAGGTATTTCTCGATTCAACACCTCAAGAACAAAAGTTGTTTAAGGTGTTTAATGAGAAGCCTAAAAATGTAGTCACGCTGACAGAAATCACTTCTGATTAAGAGGTATAAAGTGGTAAACCTAACGCCTACCGAGTTAGAACGTTACCGTCGCCAAATAATGCTCCCTAATTTTGGCGAGGCAGCACAGAATCGCCTGAAGTCAGCAACAGTTCTGGTGACAGGTGTAGGAGGATTAGGCGGTACAGCAGCGCTTTACCTTGCTGTAGCAGGCGTTGGGCGGCTGATCCTAGTTCGAGGTGGTGACTTGCGGCTTGATGACATGAATCGTCAGATTTTGATGACTGATGATTGGGTAGGCAAGCCAAGGGTATTCAAAGCACAAGAAGCTTTGGCAGCCATCAATCCTGACATCGAGGTGGAAGCAGTTCACGATTATATTACCTCAGAGAATGTGGACTCTTTGGTGCAATCGGTTGATATGACTCTTGACTGTGCCCACAATTTCACGGAACGCGATTTGTTAAATGAAGCTTGTGTCCGTTGGCGCAAGCCGATGGTGGAAGCAGCAATGGATGGGATGGAGGCTTACCTAACTACAATTATTCCAGGTGTGACTCCATGTTTATCTTGTCTGTTTCCGGAAAAGCCTGACTGGGATCGGCGTGGCTTTGCAGTTTTGGGTGCTGTTTCGGGGACACTAGCTTGTCTGACTGCTTTGGAGGCAATCAAGTTAATTACTGGGTTGAGTCAACCCCTGTTGTCGCAACTGCTGACAATTGACTTAACCAGAATGGAATTTGCCAAGCGTCGTTCTTACCGCGATCGCTCTTGCCCAGTCTGCGGCAACAGTGCGCCTTGGAGATACTTGCAATCATCATTAGAAACAACTAGTAATTGCCAGAAATAGTTGTCGCAATTCAGTTTACGGTTAATGGTTAGTTGTTAATAGTTAATGGTTGTTTAGCAGTATTTATTAGCATTTAACAACTAGCAACTATTGACTATCAATAAACGCCGAGGAGGTTTGATGACTGTTACGTTAACAGAAAAAGCAGAAATGCGCTTGCGAACATTTTTGCAGGGTTCAGCTACCAATACTAATAAGTCAATTAAAGGTATTCGCATCTTAGTTAAAGATGGTGGTTGTAGTGGCTATGAATATGCCATGGAGATCGCTAGTAAGGCGCAGCAAAATGATTTGGTGATCGAGCAAAATCAGGTACTGATTTATGTCGATGCTAAAAGTGCGCCGTTACTTGAAGGGATTGTCATCGATTTTGTGGACGGAGTGATGGAAAGCGGGTTTAAATTTACAAACCCCAACGCCACCGATAACTGCAGTTGTGGAAAGTCATTCAAAGCAGGTGATTGTACACCTAAAGGCGTACCTTGCACATAAGCTGTACTCCTGAAAAGTTCCCAGTATCAAACCTATTTGTCTACATCTGTTGGAGAATGAGAAAATGGCTAGCTACCAAGTTAGATTGATCAGCAAAAAGGAAAATATCGATACCACAATTGAGGTAGACGAAGAGACAACTATTCTAGATGCAGCAGAAGAACACGGGATAGAGTTACCCTTCTCTTGTCACGCTGGTGCTTGTTCTAGTTGTGTTGGCAAGATTGTTGAAGGTGAAATAGATCAATCAGATCAAACGTTCTTAGATGACGAGCAAGTTGAGAAAGGATTTGCTCTACTTTGCGTGACATACCCACGTTCTAATTGCACGATCCGCACCCATCAAGAACCGTATCTCGTTTAATACCAATTCTCAACTCAAGAGGCAACAGGTATAGTGCGTAAGGGCGCTCAGGAAAGCAGCGCTCTTACAGGATATTTGATGTGTAGCAAAGTTTTAGGAAATTGGTATAAAGTCTTCGTCGGCTCAAATCCAATTTTGGCGATCAGCAATGCTTTGCCCCGAAAGGCGATCGGATCACCTCTAATACCGTTTCACTTTAAAGTTGATACATTTAGGCTTGCAGGGGAAGCAGGGGGAG
>JAQYWN010000191.1 GCA_029379265.1 Rhizonema sp. NSF051 | reverse complement strand
CCCTTCGGGGGAGGGGAGACAAAGCACACCGAAAAGCGGGGTGGGGTGCTGACGGAATTAAGGTGAATTTACCGGACATGATATAAATCATGGGTTATGGGAAGAAATGACAATTTCCCCATACTAAATATGTCGCGCCAAGCAAAGCCGATTTATGTAGAGACGTTCAGTGGAACGTCTCTGCTTGTTTAAAATTCACTCATCCCCGGTTTGGGAAATATTTGCCTCTAAATAGGACAAAGGGGCAGAGGGCGGCTATGCTGAAGGTAATGAATAAAAGAAGCTCGAGCAGACCTACTTCTTCTATTCTTCCTGCTCCCTCATGATTGATTATTTTGTTATTTTGAAGTCCTTTTCGGGGCTTTACTTCATCATAGCTGCCTCGCCGCCAAGAGCGGGTGGACCCCTTTTGTATCATTTAACCCCAAACCAGCTATGCCCCTGGACTACTCAGGTCAAAATTTGCGAGGCCGCTCCTTTAGTGGTCAAGATTTATCAGGATCTGACTTTTCTGAATCTGACATCCGTGGGGTAAACTTTTCAACGGCGATCCTCAAAGGTGCAAATTTTAGCCATGCCTTGGCAGGATTACCACACCTTTGGACTATTGGTTTAGTTATTGGTTCATGGCTATTGTCAGGAATATCAGGGCAGTTTTCCGGTTTGGCAGGGTTTTTAGTTACACTTACATTAGACAGAATCAATCCTGTCAACTTCAATGCTGGTGTGGCATCCTCGCTCATGCTAGTCGTTTTCTTGATCATAACTATATGTTATGGTCTAGGAACTGTCAGTATTTCTGTTGCAATCGCAATAGGGATCGCTATTGATATCGCTTTCGCTTTCGGTTTTGAAGTCATTGTGATTGTTGCTGGTTCTTTGGCTTTCACTACTGCTAGTGCTGGTGTTTTAGCTGTTGCGCTCGCAATAGTGGTCTTCAGTACAATTACAACGAAGGTAGCAGCAAAACTAGCGGTTGTAGTTGCGCTCACTGTTGCTGTTGCTATTGCAATTAAGCTCAGTGGTACTAGTGCGATCGCTCACATAATCGCAGCCACGGTCGCGGTTGCTGTAACACTACTTGGTACATACGTTGGTCACCGGACTCTGGCTAATGACCCAAAATACAAATTAATTTGGTCGCTTGTCACGAGATTAACTGCAAGAGGCACAAGCTTTAATGGTGCTGACTTGACCGACGCTAACTTCACACAAGCGATACTTAAGCATACTGACTTTAGAAACACTATTTTCGCTTCTACTTACAACAATAAACATCAAGAGAAATGATGTGGGGGCTCTCGAGCCAAGAGCGCCACAAGTTTTCAGAAAGCGAGGAACAAATGACTGTTGAGTGGTGACTAATGAATAGTGACTAGTCACTAATGATTCATATGCAATTCCAGCTTGCTAAAAATCGGCGTCAGGTATACTGGGCACAAGGATTATTGTGCGGTTTGACGATCGCTATGGGTTGGGGTACGGGAATGCCCTCCAGTTTAGCCGCAGAAACAGTAACCATCCGCCTCGGTCCGTTTCAACAGTCAGTTGCGATCTCGGACTTAGAAAAATTTGCCAAAACTGGGAGACTGCCTGAACCGCTGCAAATCTTTTCACCCATGCTAACGCCACAAATACGAGCATTACTAACAAGGCGGTTGGCAGTCAATCCTAATATTGCAGACAAATTCATTAGTCAATTCATCCAAACGCCATCGGGTAAACAATTAATAACATCCTTAGGATTTGCTTTACCAAACAGCTCGGTAGAAAGCCTCCAAGCAACCCTGAACCTCACCCTGAGGCAGGTAAATGGTTTGAGTCCATTGAGTTTTTTACGCGCTTACCCGCAGGATAATGTCACTGTAGATGCAACTAAAGCGATTGGTTTAGCTATTGAATTCAATGCCAATCATCTACAAAGCGAAGCCCTAGGGATTTTGCTAGCAAGAGAATTATCATTAGACAATAATACATTTAGTAAACCAGCTTTTGACCCAACTGTTAGAGGCACTCAAATAGTTGAGCAGCAAACACTGTTTCTTCACGACAGAAGACGCGATCGCCTCATTCCGGTCGATATGTATTGGAGTCAAGGTCAAGCTAAAAATCCTCTAGTAGTCATCTCTCATGGTTTTGGTGCCAACCGGAAGTTTTTACGGTCTCTAGCGCTTCATCTCGCTTCCAGAGGTATTACTGTTGCCGCAATTGAACATCCTGGTAGTAACGATGTAGCTGTCAGTAGATCCTCAAATAAAGGCAGCTTGTCACAGTTGTTAAAAGCCACGGAATTTATTGACCGACCCAAAGATATTAGCTTTTTACTTAATGAACTGGCGAGACTGAACACTCAACCAGGACAACTTCAAGGAAAATTAAATACAGAGAATGTGACTGTCATTGGTCATTCCTTGGGTGGTTACACTGCTTTGGCAATGGTTGGAGGAGAGTTAAATTTAGACAAATTGCGGCGATTCTGCAAAGATTCTCTCTCTATTGGCGAATCTCCAGGAGAATGGTTACAGTGTACCGCAGCTTCTTTGCCAGAACACAAATTACAGTTGAAAGATGAACGAGTGAAGAGTGCGATCGCTCTTAACCCCTTGGTTGGTGAACTTTTTGGTGATAAAGGGCTCACACACATAACCAAACCAGTTTTAATCTTAAGCGGAACTGAAGATGCCCTCACCCCAGCACTAAGGCATCAGATAGAACCTTTTAACCAACTGCGAGGTCCTAAGTATTTGTTAACCGCCATTGGTGGCACTCACTTAAGTATCAGTGATTCGGAGTATCCCGTAACTGAAGCTACCTCCATCGTCCAAGAACGGCGTGGAGAAGAAACCAAATCCCTCCGTCAATTAATTCGCGGTGTGAGTTTGGCATTTATTAAACAACAGACACCAGAAGCCAAAATTTACCAACCTTTCCTAACACCAGCCTACGCCCAATCTCTCTCTACACCCCAAATGCCGTTACGTCTTGTTTCTGAGTTACCAGCAAGTATCAAATCTTTGCTGAATTTTGCAATAAAGTAAGTACCCAATCATATAATTAGGGTTCATAGCATAAAACTAATGGGTCATAATGGTCTTGCTTGTTACCGCCACTTATGATATGAAAATTACACATTGTAGAGATTAGACTGAAGGTAGGACAAGGCAATACCGTGTCCTTAAAGTAAATTCCTTTAAAAGCTGGATAGGGAGCATACATGGAGCCAATTATTGCTATAGTCTTAGTACTCATAGGCTACGCGTTAGGATCTGCAAAACTTATTAATCAAGGGAATGAAGCCTTAGTAGAGCGCTTGGGGCAATATCATCGCAAACTTAACCCAGGTCTCAACTTCATTGTTCCCTTAGTCGATCAAATTGTGATGGAGGATACAACACGAGAACAGGTTTTAGACATAAAGCCTCAGAATGGTATCACCAGAGATAACATCTTCTTGGAAGTAGATGGCGTCGTTTACTGGCGCATCAAAGATATTAAGAGAAGCTTTTACGAAATTGACGATCTCCAACAGGCGCTGACAAACTTAACAGCAACGACACTTCGGGAAGTTGTCGCCCGGAACACCTTGGAAGAAATCAATGCCGCTAGAACTGAGGTGAACAGATCCCTCTTGGATGAGTTAAATATTCAGACAGCAGAGTGGGGAGTTCAAGTTATGCGGGTAGATATTCAGAGCATTACACCACCTGAGAGTGTCAGGAAGTCGATGGAAGAGCAACGGGCATCTGAAATCAAAAGCCGCGCTGCGATAACAGAAGCAGACGGAGAGCGACAAGCTGCGATTTTGAAGGCAGAAGGAACGAAAAGCTCTATGAAAATTATTTCTGAAGCTTTACGTACTATTCCCGACAGTCAGGAAGTTTTGCGATTTATCGAGAATCAAGAACAAATTAATGCTAGCTACAAACTCAGTGAGAGCAAAAATGCCAAAGTTGTGTTTGTAGACGCAAACGCGAGAAAATCCCCAGACATGATTAACCGTATATCTCTTGGGGAAGCACGTCACGAAATGATTCATTCTCATGAAGAAGAGGAAGAAGTTTAATCTTAAGGCAGGACTTGCGGAGACTGCCTGAAAAGTGCATCGGCAACCAGGCAAACTTCACGCATCTCTCTAACATCGTGAATTCGGAGAATATTCGCCCCTTTAACGATAGCAGCACAACACGCCGCCGCTGTTCCCCAGACTCGTGCTTTCGGGTCTGGTTGATTCAAAATTCGACCAATGAAACTTTTGCGAGATGGTCCTACTAAAATCGGACAGTTGAGTTGATGCAATTCGGGCAAGCGGCGAAAAATTTCTAAATTTTGCTCGTAGTTTTTCGCAAAGCCAATACCAGGATCGATAATTATTTTTCCTCGCTCAATGCCTACCGCCGTTGCGGCAGCAATTTGTCCTGCCAAAAAATGAGAAATCTCTCCCATTAAATCCTGATAATGAGTGAGATGATTCATTGTCTGCGGATTTCCTCGGGTATGCATTAACACAATTGGCACACCCTCTCTTGCCACAGTTACCAGCATTTCTGAGTCAAATGTGCCTCCCGATATATCATTAACTACATCGGCTCCCGCTTCTATAGATTTTTTTGCTACCTCAGCCCTAGTTGTATCTACTGAAACTGGTACGGAAATTTGTTCTCGTAGAACCTCCAAAACTGGTAGAACCCGATCTAGTTCCTCTGCAAGGCTTATTTGCTCTGCTTTCGGTCGAGTCGATTGACCGCCTACATCGATAATGTCCGCACCAGCAGAGACTAATGCTTGTGCTTGTAATAAAGCAGTTTCCGGCGTGTTAAAATTACCACCATCACTGAAACTATCAGGCGTAATATTTAAAACACCCATTAAATAAGTCCGCTGTTCCCACTCAAAACTGCGTCCCCGAATCATGAGGTTATTTAGGTTTGGCATACCATAACGACCAAGCTTGACCCCTTAGAAGGAGAATTTTTGAGAGCTAACAGTTGACTGTTAACTCAGTCTGATATCAAGAGTGAGTTCGCTCAAACGAAAATAAGTCTCAAAAGTCAGTAAGTTCAATAATGTCAAATAATGTTCTGTAAATCAGTTACTAGGAATTAACTCCCAGTAACCATGTGAGTACATCACATCCAGAAATACAACTAAGCACTGTAATTCACAATGCGAGCAAAACTTAGAGGATCTAAACTTGCTCCTCCCACTAGCACACCATCTATTTCTGGTTGAGCCATAATTTCATCTATATTACTGGGTCTGACGGAACCACCATATTGAATCGGGACATTAGGATTACTCAACTGGCTGCGAATTGACTTAATGATCAGATTGGCTTCTTGTGCTTCACAAGTTTCACCAGTGCCGATCGCCCATATGGGTTCATAAGCAATCACTAAACTCTCTTGATCAACTTTTACCAGGTCTTTTTTTATCTGAGTCGCAATCAATGATTTGGTTTCATTCGCATCACGCTGTTGTTTAGTTTCACCCACACAAAGAATTGGGGTAAGACCATAGCTTTGAGCGGCTCTAAGTCGGAGATTTACGGTTTCGTCCGTTTCGCCAAAGTATTGTCTTCGTTCACTATGACCGACAATAACATAACGCACCCCCATTTCCGTGAGCATTGATGCAGAAATTTCACCTGTGAAAGCTCCGCATTCTTCCCAATGCACATTTTGTGCTCCCAAATTTACACGACTCCCGTGCAAATTTCTGGATAACACGCTTAAATCAGTAAAGGGAACGCACAACACAACTTCTCGCTCTTCAGGGGTTTCTTCTAAGGTAGGCAGAAATCCTTGTAAAAACTCCTCGGAATCTGCCTGGGTTTTAAACATTTTCCAGTTACCAGCAATAACTATTTTCCGCACAGGTAATTTAGTCAAAATCCTTAAGCTACTAGATGCATATTTTAGTTTAGGGCTTTTTTATGATCATTTATCAAGAAGTATAGAGCCAACAGTTTTAAAGCTATAATTTATACTATATGTACTTATAAAGTCATCGAAAAAGTGGGCAGGGCTTCCTGTGCCCACCTGTACAAAATATCTAACAGTAGCGAATTCGGGAATTGCTATACTCTTCTCTCCTGCATCTTCCTAACAAAAATCACTAGGATCGAAGTGGCTTAAACTTAAAATCTGAAGGGAGGAAAGTTCGCTACGCAGGGAAACCTCTCGGGCAGGCATCACCGCCAAGAGCGCTGGCTTCCTGGCAACTTTCTGCAAAATCTAAGGCTTCAAAATTGATATGAATTCGATATTACCCGATCCCGATCCCAGTGATTCGCCCAGCACAAATGAAAATTCCTTGAACGGCGAAGACGAACTCGATAGCGCTATTTCAGGCTTTGAGGAAATTCAGGCGGAACTTAACTATAAACAGGCACAGACAGCACTCTCAAATTTAGTCGCTCATCTCGATCTCAAACCCCAAGAAAGAGAAGGACTTGAGCAGGAAATTGCCGATTTGGAAATGATGCTCTCAAAATTAGAGCGCATGGTCGTACAAATTGCTACCTTTGGAATGGTGGGACGGGGTAAATCTTCCTTGCTTAATGCTTTGGTAGGACAACCAGTCTTTGAAACGGGTGCGTTGCATGGCGTTACGCGTACTGCCCAACGAGTGAATTGGAGTGTTGATGAAGAAGCTATCGGAGAAACAGAACTTGCTTTACGAGTCACTCTACCTGCAATAGGTCAATCGCAGGTGGAATTAATCGATACACCTGGGTTAGACGAAGTGGATGGTGAAACCCGTGCTGCTTTAGCTCAACAGGTTGCCAAACAAGCGGATCTGATTCTGTTTGTGATTGCTGGCGACATGACGAAACTAGAACACCTCGCCCTTTCTCAGTTGCGGGAAGTGGGTAAACCAATATTATTAGTGTTTAACAAAGTAGACCAGTTTCCAGAAGCCGATAGGATGGCAATTTATCAAAAAA
This sequence comes from Rhizonema sp. NSF051, assembly GCA_029379265.1. Taxonomy (GTDB): domain Bacteria; phylum Cyanobacteriota; class Cyanobacteriia; order Cyanobacteriales; family Nostocaceae; genus Rhizonema. Next base: position 4,272 of record JAQYWN010000191.1, on the reverse strand, counting down.
TCCGGGATGAACGGGTGAAGGAGATTCTGTCTCCTGAGGAAATTGTGATGGCAGCAGCATCGCCATTAGTGAAAACGGCAATTCGTCGCCCAGATGGAACGAGGAGCGTACAGTTACGTGCAGTCCCTGCCCAAGTCGAAGAACTGAAGCTGAAAATATTGGAGATTTTGCACCACGAAGGCAAAGCTTTGGTTGCCCTGAACAGCATGCTTTATGCTGACAACGTCAATGAGCAATTGGTGCAGCGCAAACTGATGATTCGGGATAAGAGTGCAAATCAGTTGATTTGGAAAGCTGTGATGGTTAAAGCTGTGGCGATCGCTCTCAATCCTGTAACGGTTGTCGATTTTCTCACTGGTGCGATCATTGATATTGTTCTAATCCTGGGTTTATCAAAGCTTTACGGCATTCCCATGACAGAAGTGGGAGCGCTGAAATTGTTACAAAAAATCGCCCTGAGTATGGGCGGTATTGGTGCCAGTGAACTGTTGGCTTCTTTAGGCTTGAGTTCTCTGAAAACTTTACTTGGTATTTCTGTACCCGCGACTGGTGGTGCTTCTTTTGGTCCTTATTTGTCAGTCGCAATCACACAAGCGTCAGTCGCTGGTGTTTCTACCTACGGTATTGGTCAAGTTACCAAAGCTTATTTAGCTAATGGGGCAACATGGGGAGAAGATGGTCCTAAAGCCATAATTAATAGAATTTTGGCATCCCTTGATGAAAGTTCAATTCTCAACCGGATTAAAGACGAATTACTTGAAAAAATAAAAGTGAGGAGCGAAAAATAAAGTGAGGAATGGGGAATCAAATCAAGAATGAGTATGAGAAAGGAATAAAAACTATAGCTCCTAATTCCTCACTCTTACCACTTCTTAGTTTCTACTCTTAAAAGAGTTTAACCAATGTCTGACCTGCTCGGCAGCAATATCGCGAGAGCCCAGACCAAAAGATAGAGCAACAGCGATCGCCACGGCTCCTAGTAAAAGTCCAAAGGCTAAATTCACAATATCCGTGGCAACACCGATCTGTTGCAGTGCCATTGCTGATACTAGGCAGATAATCGCAATCCGTGCTACTTGACCCAAGATCCTTGCTTGGCGATCACCAGAACTGGTAATGATATTAAAAGCTAGATTTGCTAAAAACAACCCAACAGCAAATACCACCAAACCTGCCAAAATCCGCCCCAAGATAACGACTATACCCGTGACGAGGATTGTTAGTGCCTGAATATTCAAGATATTGACTGCCGCGACAGTTGCAAACAGCATAATGCCGACTAAGACAATAATGCCGACAACTTCCGATGGGGTACGGGTTGAGATTCGACTTTGTGGTGTTGTTGGTTCTGGAACGACAACTCTTCTTGTAGGTGATGGCAGACCTAAGATCGAGAAAATGTTGTCAAAACCTATACTTGTAAGGATATTGGTAACGAGTTCTGCAACGAATCTTCCAAAGAAATAGGCAATAATCAAAATAGCAGCTGCCGTAAAGATTGCAGGCAGTGTATTCAGAATCTGTTGCAGCATAGAAATTGCTGGTACAGAAATTGCTTGGATTTGCAGAGTGTTCAACGCGGCGATCGCCACGGGGATCAAAATCAAGACATAGACAAGTGTGCCGATAATCGCTGATAGAGATTGAATCCCTGTTGAACTGCTGCGGGCGAACCCAAACCGACTCCCAAAATTGTCAATACCAGTTGTCATTAACAAGTTAGTGACAATCCGTCGCACGATATTCGCCACAAACCAGCCTATTGCCGCAATGAGTATTGCACCAAGAATATTTGGCAGAATTGACAGAATCTGTGTAATCAGAGTTTGTACTGGTTGTAGTGCCTGCCTGAGCCCCAGGGTATCTAGTATCGGGGCAAGAAACAGTAAGAAGATAAACCAATACAGGGCATTGCCAATTGTCTCGCTAAGTGACACACGACTACTGCTGAGAGAGGTTGTGTCTTCTGGTGGATTTACGCGCTCGTCTATCCTTAATGCGTTCAATCCACGTACAGTTATTAGCTTGACTACTGTAGCTACTAACCAAGCTGCTGCAAAGAGGATTGCCGCACCCACAAGCTTGGGTAGAAAATCACCAACTTGATTGAGAAAACTGTTGAGTGGCTGAGAAGCGACTCTGAGATTTAGAGTGTCTAAAACGGCAACTATCGTGATCAGCAATATAGACCAGAAGACCAAGCTGGAGATAATTTTCTCCACCTGGGGAAGTTCTCTACCCGTGATTCCAGAAGCAATCCGGTTGTCGATATTTGTCCGATTGAGCAGGGAACGAGTCAGTGCAGCTGCGATCGCCGCAATGACCCAGCCAACGATCAAAATCAGTACGGCTCCCAACAATGTGGGCAGAAAATTAATCACTTGCTGCAAGCTTCCTTGCGCGTAATCGACGATACCACCAGGCTGAGTTGTTGGTAACGTTGGCGATTGTGCTAATAATCGCTGTCCTCCGTTAAACCAACCAACTTCCATCACCTGGGTTATTCCTTGCCAAGTTGTGTTCATGGTTTTCTGCAATTTAGGTTATATACTCTTGCAAAAAAACACTTTTAGTGCTTGTGAAGTCGATTGCTATCAACAATTCTCAACTTCGGCAAGTTCACGTGTGTTTTGCCTACAAATTTACCAGTAAAAGTAGCACAAAAAGTTGATATTAAGCGGAATTTTTTTATAGTATTTAGTACCAGAGCATGAGAGCAATCAGGAAAACAGCAATCAAGAAAGGAAGCACTCAGGCGTGAGCATTTTTCCCCTCCCCCTACTCGAGCGTTGAGCATTTTGGGTTATTCTAAGTGCAGTAGTAGCATATAAAGATGTGCAATGTTCCAAACTTTTGAACAATCAATTCAAATTAACGCCACAGCTACAGTGGTGGAGCGTTGTATTACAGATCGTGTATTAATGCATCGCTGGCTCAATCCGGTGTTACGTTGTGAACCTGTAGGCGACTGGAGTACTGATGTCGGTAGTCAAAGTCGGTTTGTTGTACAAATACCTGTCATCAAACCTACATTAGATAACAAAGTTGTGGAAAGACAACCAGGCTTGGTCGTATGGCAGTTTGAAGGTTTTTTCAGAGGACGCGATCGCTGGGAATGTCAACCAGCAGATAAAGGAACTTGCCTGCTGAACCGTTTTGAATTCGAGATTCCCAACCCGCTAGTCAGTTGGGGTTTTAAAACCTTTGCTCAAGCTTGGACAAAAGATGATATGCAAGCTCAACTGCGTCGTCTCAAGCGTGTAGCAGAGGAAATCGGCAGTTGATCATCAGTTCTGTGCTTGCAGGCGGTATCAGGCAATAGTGCCATCATTCTCACAGATTTATCCTAACTTTGGCGGTGGAAATATTACCACTACCTTTATTAACGATGACGACAATTTATAGCAGGGAGCAGGGAGCTTTCTAGCAGGGAGCTTTCTAGCAGGGAGCTTTCTAGCAGGCGTGTGATTGTCCCGTGGTTTCCGTGTTTTCTCATTAGTTAATGTCCTAATCTACCTGCCAACTGCTTTACTTGCTAGCTGGCGTTTTTGTGTCAAAATACTCGCGCCAACGGCTGATCCGACCATCCTTAAAATCAACGATGATGACGTCATCGGCTTGATTACGACGACCTGTGTTTTTTTCAGTATCTTCGTAGTGCCACTGTACCGCAGCCTGATTATGATCAACAATAATCCGCTGAATGTCTATTTTCACATCTTTATACCGCTGAGCAAAATGTGTTAATTCTTCTCGAATTCTCCCCTGTCCAAGCCAAATTTGACCAGGTATCATGAGTTCACCGTCAGGCGTAAACAGTTGTGTGATTGCATCAACGTCTTGAGCAATCCAAGCCTCTCTGGCTTTCTCAATTAACGATTGAACATCCTGTTGCCTCTTAGATTGATTAAAAAATACATATCCACTACTAATGAATAAACCAAAGAGGAGCGCTAATGCTATCCATTTATATAGCTTTGGCATCCAGATTTTTCCCAAGCTCTTTTTTTCTATCATTACATCTTGAACACCACCAACGTTTACATTTTGGATTGTGTTGATAAAAAATATTCAGTTGCAATAACCTGAATTTATTGACAATTAAATGCTTTCTTTGATGTTATAGTATCACGATTAAAACAACCACTTACCAAGAGGCAGGGGAGAAGGGTGCAGTCTTGCTGGGGGAAAAATTCTTTCCTTCCCCTGCGTGCAAAGGTTTCAAGCCCCTCCATTTATGGATGGAGAACAACAAAAATGTCTGCGCGCTCC
>JAQYWN010000190.1 GCA_029379265.1 Rhizonema sp. NSF051 | reverse complement strand
CTTGTATAATTGACTACTTAAATAAAAGATTTTATCAAGCAAACTATGAAAAGCCAGATTATAGCAACAGCCATATTTTTAACGACTATTAGTCTAATAACACCCGCTCAAGCTGCGAATAGTGAACAAATCAGACAACTGCTGGCAAGTAAACAATGTCAAAATTGTGACTTAGTCGGTGCTGGTTTGGTTATGGCTGATTTATCAGGAGCCAATTTAAGTGGAGCTAATCTTGCAGGTGCAAACCTTAGTCGTGCAAATTTAAGTGGTGCCGATCTTAGAGGTGCAAACTTAAGCGGTGCTGGTTTATTTGGTGTTAATTTGAGTGGTGCTAATCTTGCAGGTGCAATTTTGAATGGGGCTGACTTGAGAAGTACTTATTTAGTGAATGCACAATTGACTGGTGTTAGTCTCAATGGTGCTAACTTACAAGGAGCAGTTGGAATACCATTGAAAGTTGCCACACATGAGGAATTTTATACTTGGGGTGTTGCAGAAGCAGAAAAAGGTAATGCACATCAAGCAATTGACCACTTTAGTCAAGCGATCGCCATTAACCCCAATTACGCCAGTGCTTATTTAGCTCGTGGCATTACTCGTTACCAAATGCTTGATAGGCAAGGTGCAACCCAAGATGCCCAGATGGCTCAAAAACTCTATTTAGCTCAGAATAACACTACAGGATTGCAAACAGTACAGGCTTTTATTCAAGAACTGCAAACACCTCAAACACAAAAGGTAAGTGCTGGGAAACCAGATTTTGTGGACTTTATCGGAGGTATTTCCTCACTTTTGCTCAATTTACTTCCGTTTTAAAATAATCATGCGGAACTCGTTCAACTCTTTGGGTAATGTAGATTTCTTACGATAGCTCTCGCGCCATCAGTACTGGACTCACTATCAGCATGTAGCGCTTCATTATACACTCGATTCTAGCAATCTTTAGAGTTTATGTAATCTAATGACGATTTCTAACCAATTGTGGAAAGCAAATCAAGACATCGCACAAGCTTGTTTAGAGCATCCCTTTGTTCAAGGCATTAGCAATGGCTCGCTGGAACCGCAGAAATTTGCTTACTATGTAGGACAAGATGTTTTTTTCTTAGAAACCTTTGCGCGTGCTTACAGTATCGCTGCTGCTAAAGCGCCAGAATTCTCAGGATTTATTGTGTTTCACAGTTTGGCAGGTGGGGTTTTAGAAGAACTACAGTTGCATGAAGCATATGCTGCAAAATGGGCAGTCAATTTGCATTCTGTGGAACCGGGAGTTGCCACCCGCCGCTACACTGACTTTTTATTAGCAACAGCTTGGAGTGGAGATGTGGGTTTGACGGCTGCGGCTATGTCGCCTTGTATGCGTCTGTATGCATTTTTAGGAGAACAGTTAGCTCATGATGGTATTCCCAATCATCGCTATGCAGACTGGATTCGGACTTATAGCAGCCCAGATTTTCCTTCCTTAGCGCAAAAATTAGAAAATTTAGTCGAAAGTTACGCTTCTACCACAGCCTTATTACACTCAACTTACCGTTATGCAATGCTGTGCGAGCGAGATTTTTTTCAAGCCGCTTGGGTTGAGCAATCTTGAATCCAATAACTTCAATTAAACTTTCGGATTTTTTTTTAAATTTCAAAACTTGATTTTCATGTCAAGAGTTGTATTCCTTGCCTTCGCTATTTCTTATGTACGCGTACATAAGAAAGCTGTCCTTACGGGACAATACGGTTTGCTCTTGATGATTCATCTACCCTAAACTTATGGACAGACGCTACATGTGGAGTCTCTAAACTGCCGACAATTGTTAGAGATTGTGCCGCGAAGCGGAAGTTGTATTCCTGACTCTTCGCCATTTCTTATGTAGGCGTACATAAGAAAGCTGTCCTTACCCGGCACATAAGGTAATATCTACGCTAACTCTCTTGCGATAGCGGTATTGACTCATTAGACCAAATTTTTGATAACAAAGGAAAGCTAGTGGTGAACACTCGTTCGATCAAATTAGCCTATCCCCGAACCATCTATAACTTTTGGAGTTATGAGATTCGGCATTTCAGTGGGAAGAGCAAAGCTCCGTCAAAAAAATTGAACATTTCTGCTTCATTTTTCAACTATTGATGGAAAGATGGGCTATGTCGCTTGTGTTTTAGACAAGGAATGTATGTTAAGAAATATAACGTACACCAATAACTGATAAACTTTCTGGTTTGAGGGATACTACTAATAAAGTTGTTTTGAACTCTGGGCAATGAATCTAGATGAGCTGTTAAGTCGTTATCAGGCAGGAGAGAGAAATTTCAAGGGTGCTAACCTCATTGGTGGTTACCTGAATGAAGTAAATCTCAGCGGAGCCAGTTTGCATGGAGCATCCCTTAGTGAAGTAGATTTGAGTAAAGCAACCCTGGTAGGAACAGATCTTCGAGAAGTCTCTCTCGTTAGAGCCAACCTAAGTGGAGCCAACTTGAGTGGAGCTAACCTGAGTGGGGCTAATCTGTTTGAAGCGAAGCTAACAGGCGCTATACTCAATCAAGCAGACCTGAAGATGGCAGATTTAATAGATGCAGATTTAACTGCAGCAAACTTACAGGGAGCAAATATGTACGGGGCTTATATGACTGGCACAAAGTTCCAAGGTGCAATTATGCCAGATGGTACAATTCACAATGATTGAAGTCTTTAATTAGTCCTGAGTCCTGAGTGCTGAGTGAAAAAGAGTCTTGAGTTAAAATTTTTCTCTTTCCAGCTGAGTCTTAGATTTACAGCAATGAGGGTAAATGAACTACGTCTTTTTTATCTCACGCACAAAGTAGTAAAGGAGATGACAGATTCTTCCCTTTGGTTTCCCAAAGGGAAGAATCTGTCCGTCGCGAAGAATACATTCATTGTGATCTAAATAACTTAAAATTGCTGTAAAGGAAAAGAAGAAGGATTCTTTATACTCAGCACTCAGAACTCAGCACTCAGAACTGTTCTTATGAGTCGGCACTCTGATATTTTGAGATAATATCAATAATTTATCGAGAAATAAAGATGTCAGACAATTTTAGAAGCAAAGTTGTGACACAAGGGGTGCAGCGATCGCCGAATCGAGCAATGCTGCGTGCTGTTGGTTTTAAAGATGAAGATTTTATCAAAGCAATTGTTGGCATTGCCAATGGTTACAGCACCATCACTCCCTGCAATATGGGAATTAACAAACTGGCGCAAAGGGCAGAAGCCGGCGTTAAAGATGCTGGGTCGATGCCGCAAATGTTTGGCACAATCACTATTAGCGATGGCATTTCGATGGGAACTGAAGGGATGAAATATTCCCTTGTATCACGGGAAGTGATTGCAGATTCGATTGAAACAGCCTGCAATGGGCAAAGTATGGACGGGGTACTGGCAATTGGCGGTTGTGATAAGAATATGCCAGGGGCAATGATTGCGATCGCCAGGATGAACATTCCTGCTATTTTTGTTTATGGTGGCACTATTAAACCAGGAAACTATAAAGGAAACGATCTGACTGTTGTCAGTTCTTTTGAAGCTGTGGGTCAATACAGTGCTGGTAAGATTGACCAAGATGAACTACTAGGAGTCGAACGTAACGCCTGCCCTGGTGCTGGTTCCTGTGGAGGAATGTATACAGCAAATACCATGTCTAGTGCGATTGAGGCAATGGGGATGAGTCTACCTTACTCCTCCACGATGGCAGCCGAAGATGATGAAAAAGCAGATAGTGCAGAAAAGTCGGCCTTTGTTTTAGTAGAAGCAATTCGCAATTCCATTTTGCCCCGTCAAATTATTACTCGGCAATCGATTGAGAATGCCATTGCTGTCGTCATGGCTGTAGGTGGTTCAACAAATGCGGTACTGCATTTTTTAGCGATCGCCCACGCAGCTGGTGTGGAACTTTGTCTCAACGACTTTGAAACTATCCGCGCCCGTGTCCCTGTTCTGTGTGATTTAAAACCCAGTGGCAAATACGTGGCCACAGATCTTCACAAAGTCGGTGGCATTCCTCAAGTGATGAAAATGCTACTTGTGCATAACTTGCTTGACGGTGATTGCATAACTATCTCCGGTCAAACTATCGCACAAGTATTAGCAGATGTTCCCTCTGAACCACCAGCCAATCAAGATGTTATTCGTCCTTGGAACAAACCAATGTATGCTCAAGGACACTTAGCCATCCTTAGAGGGAACCTAGCAGAAGAAGGAGCCGTCGCCAAAATTAGTGGAGTGAAGGTGCCAAAAATCACTGGTCCAGCACGAGTTTTTGAATCTGAGGAATCCTGCTTGAGTGCGATTTTAGATAAAAAAATTAACCCAGGCGATGTCATCGTCATCCGCTACGAAGGACCTAAAGGTGGTCCAGGTATGCGAGAAATGTTAGCACCCACTTCGGCAATTATTGGTGCGGGTTTGGCAGATTCTGTGGGATTAATTACCGATGGACGATTCTCTGGTGGTACTTACGGGATGGTTGTAGGTCATGTTGCACCAGAAGCAGCAGTTGGAGGTGCGATCGCTTTAGTAGAAGAAGGTGATCTGATAGCCATCGATGCTCAAGCCCGTTTACTACAGTTGCAAATATCTGATGAAGAGTTAGCCCATCGCCGCGAGCGCTGGCAACCACTTCCACCTCGTTATACAACTGGTGTGCTGGCAAAATATAGCAAATTAGTCTCTTCTAGCAGTCTAGGTGCTGTCACCGACCTTGACTTGTTTTGAGAAATTGATTTCTAATCATCATGCAAAGGCACAAAGACTCGAAGTTTTGTTTGTGCCTTTGCACTCCTCAGTTGCGCTTCTTCACATAACACCTGCTCCGAACAAGTCGGGAAACTCGTGATATCCAGCTTTCCTCGGCTTTGCGTAAACTTTATCAAGACACCAACATACGAAAGCAAACTCCAGCCAGGATGATAAAAGGTATTCCTGCGACAAGCGGAAGGATCATTCCGCCAACACCGACAATTACACTTACTGTTCCCACTACAGCTAGGACTGGGTTTTTAATTGCTTTCCATAATGCATCCATTTTTTTTCTCCTGTAATGACTTTGCTTGGAAAAGATTTTTGATTAATTCTGAGTCTTATGTAAATTTGTAATAATGACTTTAGTCGTATACTTAGAAAGCTCTCTCTAAATCTTACGACAAACTCATTAAAACTGATCAAACAGACCACTTGGTTGTCTATTTTTGAACTAATTTCGCCTCCTCCCTACTAACTCACTACCATTTTTAGGCTGCTATATGATCACTTGTATTTCAAAATAGATTATTTCCGTGAGGCTTCCGTCTATCAAGAGAAAGAAAAGCGCGATCACGCTGCAATCTGCGACCAACCGCTCGCTAAGGTAGAATGCGGCGAGCGCCAGAAACATTCTCTTCAATATACAAATCATGCTCTTCCAACCTTCGCTCAATCAACTTGTCCTAACAGCTTTAACGACTGCTATACCTAAGGGAGGATGCGGCAAGTGCGGAAAATTTTGACAAATTTAATATAGCAGGGAGCATTCTAGCAGGCGTGTGATTGTCCCGTCGTTTCCGTGTTTTCTCATTAGTTAATGTCCTAATCTACCTGGTAACTGCTATACATAAAAATGTAGAGACGTAATATGTCACGTCTCTACATTTAGCAGTTAGCAGTTAGCAGTTAGCCTGGATAACTCAGCTATATACCTAATTTTTTTCACAGATGAGGGCACGAGTGCTGACTTTCTCTAACTCACAGTAGCAAGTTGTTGCTTGAAGAAAGCTTGTAAAACTCTTTCAGCGATTTGCGGACTTGTTAAACCCAGATCGGCTTGAGATTCGTTCGGTTGGGCATGATCGACTAAGACATCTGGAACACCAATGCGTTTTACAGGAACAACAATGTCAGCATCTAACAAAGCTTCAGCCACAGCAGAACCAAAGCCACCCATAACACAACCTTCTTCTAAAGTGATTACGCGCCCAATCTTTTGAGCTAAAGGTAAAATCAATTCAGTATCTAAAGGCTTGGCGAAACGGGCATTAATCACAGTCGCTTCGATGCCATGTTCGCTGAGGATTTCGGCTGCTTGCAGGGCAGGGTAGACCATTGTACCATAACCTAGCATTAATACATCATCACCGTTGCGAAGAATTTCGGCTTTGCCAATTTCCAAGGGTTCCCAGCCATCTTCCATCAAGGGTACACCAAAGCCATTACCGCGAGGGATACGCATAGCGATCGGACCGTTAGTATGGTTAATACCAGTCACCACCATCCGTTGGAGTTCCGCCTCATCTTTAGGTGCCATCAGCACCATGTTAGGAATACAACGTAAGTAGGCTATGTCGTACATACCTTGGTGAGTCGGACCATCAGCACCCACAATTCCCGCCCTGTCCATGCAGAAGAACACTGGCAGGTTTTGGATGCATACGTCGTGAATGATTTGGTCGTAGGCACGTTGGAGGAAGGTAGAGTAAATTGCAGCAACAGGACGCATACCTTCAGATGCCAGTCCGGCAGCAAGGGTAACGGCATGTTGTTCGGCAATTCCCACATCAATGTACTGATCGGGCAACTTTGCCTGTAATTTGTCTAATCCTGTGCCCGTTGCCATTGCTGCAGTAATCCCAATAATTTTCGGATTTTGTTCAGCGAGTTTGACAAGGGTGTGAGCAAAAACTTTATAGTAGGCTGGGGGTTTGGGTGAACTTACGGGTAGAGCTTTGCCAGTGGTGATATTAAAGGGGTTTTGGGCGTGGTAGCCAACTTTATCAAGTTCGGCAATTTCATAGCCTTTGCCTTTCACCGTTGCCACATGTACCAAAACTGGTCCAGTTGTTTGGTGTGCCTGTTTGAAAGTGGCGATCAATTCCTCTAGATTATGCCCGTCCACAGGCCCAAAGTAAGTAAAGCCGAGTTCTTCAAAAACTGCGCCAACTTTGGGAACAGCTAGGCGTTTCATACCTTCTTTGATGCGTGCCAATTCTGGAGAAAGAGATTCGCCAACAAAGGGGATTTGCTTGAACTGCTCCTCAAAGTTATCGGCGAGAAACTGTACTGGTGGACTTAGCCGCATTTTGTTCAGGTAGCGCGGAATCGCCCCTACGTTGGGAGAAATTGACATCTCGTTGTCATTGAGGACAACTAGCAGGTTGGTTTTCGGCATATGTCCAGCATGGTTAATAGCTTCCAGTGCCATACCGCCAGTTAACGCCCCATCACCAATAATGGCGACAACCTTAAATTTGTCATCGTTCATATCTCGCGCTAAAGCCATACCTAAAGCGGCTGAAATACTTGTAGAAGCGTGTCCCGCACCGAAGTGGTCAAACTTACTTTCACAACGTTTGAGATAACCCGCAATTCCATCTTTCTGCCGCAGGGTATGAAAGCGACTGTAGCGCCCAGTAATCAATTTGTGGGGATAGGCTTGATGTCCGACATCCCAAATAACTTTATCACGATCTAAATCTAGAGTTTGGTAAAGCCCTAGGGTCAACTCTACAACACCTAACCCTGGTCCCAAATGTCCCCCGGTTACTGCAACGGTTTCTAGATGTTTCTCCCGAATTTGATGGGCAATCTGTTGCAGTTGTCGAATTGTTAAACCGTGTAACTGGTTGGGATGGGTAATTTCACTCAGGTGCATATTATAAAGTGTTCCTCTCTTATGTTCGTATTTTTATTTTCCCATGGTCGGGTTGTCAGCCTAATTATACTTAGGACTTGGGAGTCATGAGTTAGTAGGGGTGGATTTAATCGATACAAAATATAAACAAACACAACATCTGACAAAACCCGCTCGTAGAAGAGGCGCGGGTTTAATCGACATTAGAGATTAAATGCAATCCACCTGCCAAAACCGCTCTTACAGGAAGGAGGCGCAAAGATAGGAGTAGGATATGGACTATAGCTAGTTATTTTAGGAGTTTTCGGAATGACCGCAGCAGACCCCGTGAAGGTGATGAAGCAGGAAGTCGGCAAAGCTGCAGCTGCTTTGGTACAATCAAGTTCGATTGTTGGGTTGGGTACAGGTTCCACCACGGCGTATGCAATTCAGTTTATTGGCGATCGCTTGAAGTCAGGTGAACTCAAAGATATAGTTGGCGTCCCTACCTCGTTTCAAGCAGAAGTTCTAGCAAAGCAGTACGGTATTCCTCTCACCACCTTGGACGCTATTGATCATATCGATATTGCCATTGATGGTGCAGATGAAGTAGATCCGCAAAAAAATTTAGTCAAGGGTGGCGGTGCTGCCCATACTCGCGAAAAAGTCGTAGATTATTTGGCAGAACGGTTCATTGTTGTGGTGGATGGTGGTAAACTTGTTGATAGACTTGGAGCTGCTTTTCCGGTACCCGTAGAAGTAATACCGATGGCAGTGAACCCAGTCATGCAAGCAATTAAAAAACTCGGCGGCAAACCAGAACTCCGTATGGGCGTAAGAAAAGCCGGACCAGTTATTACCGATCAAGGTAATATGGTAATAGATGTAACATTCGACACTATCGAGAACCCAGTGGATTTAGAAAAAATTCTGAATAATATTCCCGGTGTTTTGGAAAATGGAATATTCGTCAATTGTGTAGATAAAGTTTTAATTGGCGAAGTTATAGACGGTCAGCCAACAGTACGGGAAATGTAGTAATGCTTGTTAATTGATAAATAGCAATCCTATTAGGGCTAAGATTCCCGAGTTCTTTAAGAACTCGGGAATCTTATTAGGATTGCCATAGCTAATAGCTAATGATAAAACACAATTAGCCGAATAATCCAAAAGTTCATAATGCAGTACAGAAGATTTGGACGCACAGAATTACAGATGCCTGTTTTTTCCTGTGGTGGGATGAGATACCAATATAAATGGCAGGATATCCCGCGAAGGGAAATACCTCTCAATAATCAGGAAAATTTGGAAGCGACTATTCGACGGTCAATAGAAGTAGGAATTAATCACATTGAAACCGCTCGTGGTTATGGGACTTCAGAAATGCAGTTGGGAGACATTTTACCAACCTTCCAACGCGAAAAGTTGATTATTCAAACTAAAATCAGTCCTCAGGCAGATGCAAAAGAGTTTCAATATAACTTTGAAAAGTCATTGCAAAATTTACACCTAGATTATGTTGATTTACTAGGTTTACACGGCATCAACAATGCTGAGTTACTCAACTACAGCATCCGTCCAGGTGGTTGTTTGGAAGTTGCTAGAAAACTACAAGCACAGGGAAAAGTTAGGTTTATCGGCTTTTCCACTCATGGCCCAACAGATGTCATTATTCAAACAATTAATACTGACCAATTTGATTACGTCAATTTACACTGGTACTATATTAATCAACTTAATTGGCCGGCAATTGAAGCTGCAACCCGCCACGATATGGGAGTGTTTATCATTAGTCCATCTGATAAAGGTGGAAAATTATATGCTCCTCCACAAAAGTTGATCCAATACTGCTCGGTTAAGCCCTTTTTAATTATGATAGACAACGATATTTCAAGGGTTTCAGCCTACTTTATTTCCTTAACCGAGCAGTATTGAAAGTTGATCAATCTTTGCACTCCTTTATCGCCAATGGTATTTAATGACTTGTTTTGTCTGAGTCATCCCCAAGTGCATACTTTAAGTTTGGGGGCAGCAAAACCACAAGATTTTGACGAACATTTGAAAACTGTAGAACTGCTGGAGAAAGCGGCAGAAATCTTACCACCAATCTTGACGCGACTAGAGTTAGAAGCGATCGCAACTTTAGGTGAAGAGTGGGTGAAAACCTGGCACATCAACTTGCCGACTTTTGCCGAAACTCCTGGACAAGTCAATATTTATGTCATTTTGTGGCTTTGGAATTTGGCGATCGCTTACGATATGCTGGATTATGCTAAAATGCGATACAACCTACTTGGTAGTGGGGATCACTGGTTTCCCGGTAACAAAGCAGACAAAATCCAGGAGCTAGATTTACAGGATTGTCTGAGACACAATCCTTATGCTGACAAAATTATCTCCTTACTGACTCAAGCACATCAACTCCTGGGGGGTGAAGCAGTACAGCGTTTGTCCCAGAGTTAGTATGTAGCAGGAGTATCAAGTTTTAGAACATGGCATATACAATTCTTGATTTATTCGCTGGGGCTGGTGGCTTAACGGCTGGTTTTCACTTAGCAGGCTTTAAATCTTTGTGTGCTATTGACATCAACAAAAAGTCTTTAACAACTTATAAACATAATTTTCCTGAGACAAAAATCATTCCTCAGGATATTAATACAGTAAATCCTGTGGAGCTTCGTCAACAATTAGGCATAAAGAGGGAAGGATTGACAGCTTTAATTGGTGGACCTCCATGTCAGGGATTCTCACGCAATATTCCTGCGGGATATAGATATTTACACGATCCTCGCAATCAGTTGTTTCAAAGTTTTATAAAGTTTGTTAATGAATTTAGACCTTTATATGTTGTTATAGAAAATGTGCCTGAAGTTCTCAAAGCTTATGATGGCGCAGTAAAGAATGAAATTATAGAGCGTTTGCAAATTATCGGTTATAAAGTAAATTCTGTATCATTAAACGCTGCTCATTATGGTGTTCCACAAACAAGATCTAGAGCTTTTTTTCTAGCTAGTTTAGATCGAATAGTGAAAATACCTGAACCTACACACTTTGGTGAGATCAGAAGTGATTTCAAATCTTCTAAGCTGAACTATCAGTTGCCTTTACTAACATCATCTCCATTACTGACTGTTAGAGATGCTATAGGAGATTTACCATCATTAAATGCAGGACAAGAGTATACAAATGAAAGTTACCCTTATCCACCTCAAACAGAATACCAAATCATGGTACGTTGTAGTAGCAAAAAATTAGTTAACCATGTTGCCCGAGCCCTCAGTCCAAGACAGATGGCTCGGGCACGTCTACTAAAAGAAGGACAAGATGCCAGAGATTTACCACCGGAGTTAGCTCCCAAAAAGCACTATAGTGGTGCATATGGAAGACTGAGTTGGGATAGACCTGCAAAAACTATTACTAAGTGGGTATTTCATCCGGGTTCCGGTAGGTTTTTTCATCCTACACAAGACAGAACTATTACAATCCGTGAAGCTGCAAGATTACATAGCTATCCTGACAGTTTTCACTTCTTAGGTACATATACAGAGATGGCTGCTCAAATTGGTGAATCTGTACCGCCTATGTTAGCTAAAGCGATCGCTGATTTGTTTTAATCTTATGTGACTTAAGGAAATAACGTACCTCAGTCTATTTCATTGATTACTTTGTATAGTGCGATGTGAACTCAATAAAAT
>JAQYWN010000189.1 GCA_029379265.1 Rhizonema sp. NSF051 | reverse complement strand
CTATAATATAGTAAGTAGCGTAAATATCCTGAATTTGGCAAGTAGAGAGTTGATTGTGTACTTATGTAATACCGCTTGCTTTTTACTACGGTCTGTGCAAGACTCTTATTTAACAACTGAAAAGTACGGTAAACTTATAAACTTACAGTAATAAAGTTATAGCATCAAGAAACTAAGTAGTTGTAGCTGTGGAATTGTTTGGAAAAAACGATGTTAACAGATTCTCAAGAACTAGCAGTCATCACTGATTCATTAAAAGCTGTAAATGCTATCAATGACTTTTTTGAGCAATTACTTAGTGTCGGAAACAACGGTCGAGTTATCCTGGAGGTAGTTGAGGCAAATCCAACTTGTGCGATCCCTTACGGCAAGCCGAGTCGCGCTTCTTCTGGTGCGAGACGCTACTTGTCACGCTTGCTTAGAGAGAAGGGGTACGTCGTTCGCGCAGCGTCTCCCTTTGGGAGAAGACACCGGAGATCGCGCTCCCTTGTCTACGCCAATGCTCATGCAGCAGCTTTTCACTTGTTTTCAGGCACAGGTGATGCGAAAGCGAGGGCAACAGCGTTTCTCAACACTGCCAAAGCAAACCTAAAGCGTGCCAACGAACGCGAACAGCTATATATAGCAGCTATTGACGCTGGGATAAAGCGCGATATTAGGAAGGCGATGCCTTACGGCAAGCCGAGTCGCGCGTCTACGCTCATCACAAAGCTATTGCTGAAGCTTTTCTCCGCGATTTAGTCTCGTTGCATACCTGCATCACTACAGAAATTCTGGTGATATTCAGAGAATGCTGCGGATTGCAGAAAAAGTTTTCAGTGCCAACTACAACTGGCTTTCTAGCCGTGACCTATCAGAGATTGTAGGAGAAATTAAACAATTGACTATCAACATCTTTGAGAAATTTTTGATCACCAAGAGCTTCTGGTGGTAGTAGCCTTGAGCTAATAGCACTTCTTACAAGATCCTTAGCTGTAATTTGTTTGTTAATCAAAGCATTCTGAAACTGTTCATAACTGGGAATACCAGCGCTTTTTAATTCACCTTTATAAGCTAAAAGGACAAGCTTAACAGGTGATACCTGAGTTTCATAAGCAGAAGTTTTACTGGAAACAGCAGGATTAAAAGCTGCTTGTTCAGCGCGAACTGCACTTGTAGAAACAGTAGATAAGAGCAAAACGGATAAGCTACCAATAAGTAGACCTTTCATTATTCAAACCTTTGTTTTATGAAAGCAGGTTTTAATAACCTTGATAGCTTAAGCATAACGAACCGTATCGTCTATTCTATCTTCCATAAGGCTGATCACTTAAGTCACAAATTATTTATCACTATACCTGTGTATCCTTCTTTCCTGTACCCTGCCGTAACGAGTAAGTTTACAACTCCTGCACGGATTGCTAAGTTGCATATATGGTGATTTTTGTCAATATGCAAGTCTACATATTAGGCCTTTGAAGGTGTGTTAATTTTTTGTATTCTTTGAGCTAGAATTTTAAGTCCTTTTATAAAGATGCTCACTGACTGCAATCACATTCTACTATTTTTTTCTTTTAAAAATTTTCTTAATACAATCCTTGCATTACACAAAGCTATATGCGAAAATTGCTTCATCGGAAAATACGATAAACTGATAAGCATACAGTAGTTTATTATGAATTCTATGATCATTAGGGATGACTAGGAAAGAATTGAAGTCGAAATCAAACTTTAGAGATTTTAATTAATCAGTGAAGAACTTCTTACACTGTCATTAATTAAAACAGATATCTCAAAAATGTCTGTTCATATAATGTGTTCTTGAAAGTCTTTCTCCTGCTACTCATAAAAAGAGGGACAGGATTTTCAGAATTAGAGGATTTGCAGGAGAGAAATAAATGTTCTTGCAAATTCCAAAATCTTTCAAGATTTTGCTGAAAAACGCCAATTAATGATAATTAGCAGAACGCTCTGAGCAAGTCTTTCTGTTCTGAGGAAACTCCAGAGCAGGAAGTAGGGAGTAGGGATATTTTGGGTTTCCACGGTGCACATCTGTGGATTCAATGATGCCGTGTTTCTCTAAAAGAGCGCGGGGAGCAACACATCTTTTTTTAAAGTGGGCTGTCTTCCCACAACTAAACTTTTTTAGTTCTCTATTCCCTGCTCCCTTTTTTGTAATTTGCTCTATCAATGTTTGTTTTGAGCCAATACGTACAGTTTTGAGGTGGAGGAGTCATGTTGTCAAAATTATACTGGAATTCTAGATGGATACTGTTCCTGCTTTCCATGCTAGATGTGCTTACGATCCTGTTTATTAATCCTGCAAAAACTTGGGCAGATATACCTGAATCTTCCTCATCTACTTTAAGTGTGCCTTCATCTCCGTCTCTCCTTAAGCCTATCTCACAAACACTTTCACCAGTCCCTGAACAATCATCTATTTCTCAAGCTGCTGACTTTACAGAAGAAGATCAGATTAATACTGTCTCTGACATTTTGAATGGCAAGCGATCGCCTATTTCTAAACCTACTGATTCACAAACAGAAGACCAAGCTAATTCTGTCTCCCAGCTTTCGGATGTCAAATCGACCGACTGGGCTTTTCAGGCATTGCAATCATTAGTAGAACGCTATGGTGTCATTACCGGTTATCCCAACCAGACTTTTCAAGGTAATCGAACATTAACTCGCTACGAATTTGCAGCAGCGTTGAATGCAGCACTAAATCGGTTACGAGAGTTGCTGACAATTAATACAAGCGATTTAGTCAGAAAACAGGATTGGGAAACCCTGCAAATATTACAAAATCAATTTTCAACAGAACTGGCGACACTGCGGGGAAGAGTTGATCTGCTGGAAGCAAAAGCAGAGACCCTTAAACAACAACAGTTTTCCACCACAAGTATATTGAATGGTCGAGCCCAGATTGTCGTTGGCTCACTTTTCTCCGGCAATAACGTCATTACCAAGAGACCAGCGCCTCGTGTCGTCACATTGCAAGATAATGTGTCTTTGCGCTTGAACACAAGTTTTAATGGTAAAGATGTACTAAGCATAACAGGGGGAGGTGCAAATATTACCTCATTGGGACAAACAAGAGCGGGATTATTGGGAACTTATGATGGGAGAACTTCTGATAACGCCATTCTTTCAATTGCACCCAATCAACTTGCACTGACTGGTTTCCGCTATCGGTTTCTACCGACTCCAAGTACCCAAGTCAATATTTATGCCCAAAACGATGGAGCCAATGAGATAGGCTTTTCAGTTCCAATTAACCCATATTTTGAATCTAGTTTTGCCAGTGGTGCTAATGGGATTTCACGATTTTCGCGGCGGGCTTTAGTCTTTAATTATGGGGATAACGGTCCCGGAATTGCGGTACTCCAAAAATTAGGTAAACAGTTCCAAGTAGGTCTAGCTTACAGCGCGCCCAACGGTGCCAATCCCTCACCTAATAATGGCTTATTCTCTGGCAGATATTTATTTCTAGGGCAAATATTGTACAACCCCCCCAAAAGCAATTTTCGGATAGCTGCTGCATACGTCAATACTTATAGCCCGCCAAATACCCTAGGTTTCAATGGAACAAACTTTGGTCCAGCAGCTGGGAGTAATCTGGTAAATAGTACAGTGCCTGGAACAGGAACTGTCGGCAACTTGTATGGCGTACAGGCGTTCTATCGAGTTAATCCCAAGTTTGCAATCAATGGGTGGGTAAGTTATGCAGTACACCGCTATTTGGGGCGTGGAGATGGTAAAGCTATGGATTGGGCGGTAGGACTAGCATTCCCGGATCTTTTTCGTCAAGGTAGTCAAGGAGGGTTTTTTGTTGGTATGGCACCGAGACTCATCAGTCTCAATAAGAATGTAGATTTGGGAGCAGGTTTGGGGCAATCGGACAAAGATGTCTCCCTGCACATTGAGACATTCTATCAATATAAACTTTCAGATAATATTGAGATTACGCCAGGGTTGATTTGGGTTACTGCACCAGACTCTGATGCCAGCAATCCTAGTAGTTTATATGCCTGGGTTCGTACTTTATTTAGGTTTTAAGACTTCCGCCAAACTCACACATTCTAGTAACGGATGCAGATTCTCCTCTGGTAGCATACTTTAATAAAGAATGGTTGAGCTTCACTGTACATTCTAAGTACAACGTTTCATGAATTCGTGGCGTTTTGGTTTGAACCCCACCCCCAACCCCTCCCCCTTCGGGTGACGCTCGTTCCTCGCTACCGCTTCGCTACCGCTACCGCTACGAAGATCGCCAGTCGCCTAGGTCGGGCTAACCCTCCTGCAGCGCTGGACTCACCGCTTGCGGGGAGGGGAGACAAAGCACAGCGAGGAGCGCTCTTGGGGTTCTTATATTATTTAAGGTTAATCTACCGGACATGATATCAGATAAGCAAATCTAGAAGCCACACATCTCGCAAAATGGTTGTTTCATCGCTCAATTTCCCAATTTACCCAGCGTAGGCGCAGCCCGCCGCAGGCATCGCCAAGAGTGATTGTGCAAGGGTTTTGGGACTCTATATGTTATAGGGACTTCCAGTGGAAAAACGCTTGAACTCCTGACACTTGTATTCAGCAAGCCCTACTTAACTGCTCAACTACGAGAAAAAGTCCAAAATAGTGTTTGAGAGGTGCTTACCCTAACTAGTTTATACCCTCCAACTCCTCATCTGTTAAATCATACAACTCTCGTAATTTCTGCAACTTCTCATCATCAGCATTCCAAAAACCGCGTCCGTGGGCTTCTAGCATTCTGCTGACGATATTACGGAAAGCTTCGGGATTGTTAGTACGCAGCTTCTCTGCCATCACTGTATCAAAAGCATAAGTATCTGCTGCTTGTTCATATACCCAATCCTCAGTAAAATCCGCAGTTCCACCCCAACCAATTAACGCCGTCATGCGTTGAGAAATTTCAAAAGTACCGCCTGAACCTTGATTTACCATTGCTTCTGCCCATTTAGGATTCAGCAACTTGGTGCGATACTCCATCCGCAGCAAATCATCTAGGTTGCGGGGTTCGGTGTCTTTAGAGAAACTTTCCACAAAACTCGTTGTGACTTTTTGTCCGCGTTGTTTTTCTGCTGCTTTTTTCAAACCGCCTGTATTGGCGTAGTATTCTTGAATGTCGGTTAAACCGTATTCTACCGAATCGATTTCTTGGACAATGCGATCGCTTGTCTGTAATAGTTTATCCAACACTTGTGGTCTAGCTTGACCTTTATCTTCTCTCCCATAGCTAAACACATTCCGACTTTGCCAAGTATTGCCCAACTCCTCTGGTGACTCCCAATTCCCATCCACCACACGATCATTCACTAACGAACCGAAATCACCTGCCGGGTTAGAAAACAACCTTGCAGATGCATTCTCAACGCCTTGCGCCTGCAATGCCAAAGCGTGTTTTTTAATAAAATTCCAGTCTTCTGGTTCATCTGCATCAACCGCCCGTTGAAACAAATCATCCAACAACTCAATGATATTCACAAAACTATCCCGAAAAATACCAGACAAATTCCCCAACACATCAATTCGAGGATGCCCCACCTCTTTTAAAGGCTTCAACTCATAACGGACAATTCGTCCGGTACCTTCCTTAACAGGTTCCGCACCCACCAACTCCAGCAAAATACCTAGAGATTCGCCCTTAGTTTTAATTGCATCCAAACCCCACAACATCACTGCCACAGTCTCTGGATATTTCCCATACTCCTGCAAATGCTGGGCAATCATTTTCTTCCCAATTTCCCTTCCTCTGGCATAAGCCGCAAATGAAGGCATTCTGTAAGGATCTAAAGCATGAATATTTCTCCCCGTGGGCAAAACACCTGCTCCATCCCGCAACAAATCACCCCCTGGTGCAGGCAAAATATATTCCCCATTCAAACCCCGCAACAAATTTGTCAACTCATCAGTCGTTTGCATCAACAATTCTCTTATTTGCTTTTCTTCTTCGCGTTCTTCGCTTTCTAACGGTTCATTCCCAAAATAAGCCTTTAAATACCCCGCCATTTCCTCCTCATTCGGTACATCCCCCAACGTATGCAACCCAGAAGAAAAAAGCCGATTTTCTAACACCTGTAAATACTCGTACAACTTCACGAGATAATCATCAAAAGCGCGATCGCTAAACAGTCGGATATTTTCAAAACTCAAAGCAATCCCCAACTGCTTCGCATCCTCAAACGGACAATCTGCATCTAAACCAGTATCGACAATCTTTTGACAAATCGCTTCCCGGAGGACATAATTCTTTTGTGGGTCTTCTCGATACTCCGAGATTAAATCCCGCACTACCATCAATTCCTTGTACAATCCGGCACGACCATAAGGCGGTATGTTGTGAGAAATTAATACACCATAACCGCGACGCTTCGCTAAAATAGATTCTGAAGGATTATTTGCCGCATATATATATAGATTAGGCAAATCCCCCAACAAAATATCAGACCAAGAATAACCCGTATTCCCCAAAGGAGATCCTGGCAACCATTCTACAGTACCGTGCATTCCAAAGTGAACGATCGCATCAGCTTGAAACTCATTTTGCAACCATTTGTAAAAAGCTGCGTATTGAGGATGAGGAGTTAAATCGCGTTCAAACATCAACCGCATCGGATCGCCTTGTATTCCCAAAGGTGGTTGTACGCCTATCCAAACATTCCCCAACCAGACACCGCCAATCTGAAATTCATCACCATCAGTTTTAATCCCAGTACCTGTGAGTGATTTCCATTGCTTCTCAATTCGCGATGTGTGAAGATATCCCAACCATTTTTCTAGAGTGCGGACGTTAACTGAAGAACCTTCCCCGTAAACCGAAGGTAATAAAACTCCCTCCTCGCTAGCGGGGAGGGTTGGGGTGGGGTTATTCTCCGCCTCTTTTACCCTATGAATTAACTCTTCCCCATCTTCAGGTAAATCCCCAACCGTATATCCTTGCTCTTTAAGTGCTTGGAGGAATTTGAGCAAACTTCGAGGTACATTTAACAATGCGGCTGTTCCTACAGCACCGTAACCTGGTGGAAAGCCATACAAGATAATAGCAATCTTCCTTTCCGAGACAGGCTTTTGTCTAAGGGAAATCCAGCTTTTCACCCTGCTAATTAATCGCTGTACTCGTTCGGGAACCAAATAAATCTTTTCTCCCACCAAACCACCAAGGGGAACGGTATCAATTGCCCCATCCAGTTCGGGTAAAGCATATAAGACAACACTTTGCAAGCCCCCAATCCCTTGACGAGTCCAAGAGGATATATCTTGAATGAGTAGTGGTGCAGCAACGATATATGGTACATTCTTAGCAGAAAGAATTTGTATAGCAACTTGCGTCTGTCGTCCAGCCTCCATTGAACCAGCAGGACCTCCGACTAAAGGGAAACCAATCGTAGAGACAATGGCATCCACTCTTACTGCTTCCGGGGAAAGAGAGGGAATGCTTACATGCCCAAGATGTCGTTGCTGGGTTTCATAGTCGGTTGTCATCCAATCCCGTACCGCCACATGTCCTTCTACACCGTTGATGAAGATTGGCAACGGGATCATACCAGCTTCTTCAAAATGGCGAATTAACTGATGGATGTAGGGTTGTTTAGTAACAACGTGCTTGCGGTATAGGAGAATGCCAATGACTGGGGATGAGGAAAGTAATTTTTCTTCCGCGATTCCCTTTTTGTGATACCATTCTAAATACTCGCGTGGAGATTCAAAATATCCTGAGTAGTTAGGATGCAGCAAACCCATGTTTGGGGTTTCAATTGGTGGTGGGATGTCACCTACTTTTAAATTTAAGTATTTTCCTGCCAGTGTCCAGAACAAAGCGGCAACATTTTCTGGTCCACCAGCATTCCAGTAACCGTAAATAATCAGCCAGTTACGTAAATCTTGCACTTTCTGCACTGGCACAAATTTTAACAGCTTTGGTCCAATTTTGAGAAAGCTGATATAACCTGCAAGTTTGTCTTCCTCGCGTCCGTTGCTGAATTTATCGAGGATAAATTTAACTGGTTTGGGCATTCCTTTGGGTTTGTCACCAATGGCAAAAGCACCTAACTGCGTTAAACTCATCAGTTCTAAAGCTGACTCAAACACGAGGCGGATGGGAATCTTCGAGATGCGATCGCGCAACCACAAACAAGAGTCATAGTCAAATAGCAGACTGCCAAAAAACACATCAGCATTATGAAGTGCCGCTTCCACCTCAGTACGCTTGGAAGTCAAGTCGCGATCGCTAAACACCCTCAGATCCAACTCAGCACAACGAGAAGTCGCTAAAAAAGCCGCCTTTCGGTACAAGTCAGCGTTAAACGATTCAAATCCAGCAATCAAGACGATGCGTTTCATGCCAATCTATAAATGGGGAGTGCGGAGGGAGTTTATTTTGATTCTAAACTTGTTTTCCGCCTATAACATCATGTTCGGTCAATGAGTGATAAATAAAAGATAGGTTCGTAGTTGCGCTTTAGCGCTCTTATCAGTTTGATAGCGCTAAAGCGCAACGACAAACATTATTCTAAGTGATCAATCGAACATGATATATGCTAAGAGCTATAGCAATCCTATTTGAGATCCGAACAGGGTGCAGACTGATGTAGTTTGGGAATATCAAATTCTACTTGATGTCTTTGCACTCCTCTGCTTTTTTATCTAAAACTGGAAGTATAGAAATTCACTGCGACTGCTACAGAAACCTACACCCATACAGAATAAAATTCCTGTCAACACAGCATAGAGTAATTTCGGCTTCCAACCCCACCAAGGACTAGCTTTATTATCTAAATGTTGGTAAACATCCAACGCAACTGGCTCACCTTTCATAAATTCATAAACGTTCGGCAACAGGAAGACTGCTATCAGTAAGCTCAAGATAAAGGCTACTCCTTGTATACTGCCGAAGTTGTCAATAGTGTCAAACTCAACACCGAAGCGAGTAAGCATTTGCCACCTCTTTGCATATCCCTCGGGCAGAATCAAGCCATCCAAACCAGTCATACCATGTAGTATCCGTTTTGCACCCTCTAAAGTTTCAGATCGGAACAGTACCCAAGAGATAACCACAGCTAAAAAAGTTAGCGCCTGCGCTAATATCCGGCTTAATCGGTCAGAAGGAGCTTTCCAATTGCGGTGCTTGAGGAACTGCTGCCAACCGCGATCTATGCAGAGATAGATGCCATGTAAACCACCCCATAGTAAGAATGTCCAGTTAGCGCCGTGCCAGAGTCCCCCTAATAGCATTGTTATCAATAGGTTTAGGTAGCAACGTATTTGACCTTGGCGGCTACCTCCCAGGGGGATGTAGAGGTAGTTGCGCAGGAAGCGCGAGAGGCTAATATGCCAGCGTCGCCAGAAGTCACTAATGCTAATTGCCTTATAAGGCGAGAAGAAGTTTATTGGCAGCTTAATATTAAACAGTCTAGCCAACCCTATTGCCATGTCTGAGTAACCAGAAAAGTCGAAGTAGATTTGCAACGTATACGCAATTGCAGCTTGCCAGGAAAGGAAGAAGCTGATGACTTGACCATGATCAGCCGCCTCAAAGATTGGCGTAGCATAGCCAGCAACAGAATCAGCGAGGACAGTCTTCTTGAACAAACCAATGGTAAAGACTGTGAAGCCCAGAGCCAGACTACGGGCATTGAAACGATAGTTGAGCGAGCGAAACTGTGGTATCAACTCTCCGGCACTAAGAATAGGACCAGCAATTAGATGCGGGAAGAAGGTGACAAAGAGCAGAAATCGAGGCAAGCCATAGGATTGTCCTTTGCCGATCACCACGCCAACTAGATAGCTTATCTGCTCAAATGTGTAAAAGGAAATGCCCAAGGGTAAGACAAGTCCGTTAATCTTTCCAAGCGTTGCACCAAGACTGTTAACTGTATCGATAAAGAAGTTGATGTACTTGAAATAGCCAATTAGTCCAAGATTGAAGGCAATGCCAAGGAAAAGCACCGCTCGGATGGCACTTGTCATTGACTGAGCATCGGGTTGTTTAGCTCGCAGACGCACTAGGACTTCGCCAATTAGCCAGTTGACAGCTATACTAAGTAGCAGCAGCAAAAGGAATCTCGGGTTCCAATACGCGTAAAAGATTAGTGAGATAAGGATCAGCCAGCCTGTCACCAGTGAGCGGATGCCCACATGACAAAAGAAGAAGAAGCCTCCGAGAGCAAGGGGTAGAAATAGAAAAATAAACTCATAAGAGTTGAAAAGCATACTTCAAAAATTGCTTATATATTTTTTCAAAGGTAATTTCTGAGAATATCTATGATATTCTTGGTTCGCAAATTTCTTCCTTGATCATTAGGATGATAAAGACTATCAAACATCATTTGCTCGGCGAGAAAACTTTTACTAGGAGAGTCGTCAAAAGGAATATTTTGCTGTAACCAAAATCTCTTGATTTTATCAAAGTAATTTTTGTAATTATCAGCTTTATAATCTGAATAAGAGAGGGCTGCTGGATAAAGAGGTATAACAGTTATTTGATGATTCTTGGCAAATATACAGAAATCTCTGAGAGAACCAGATGCATCGATAGGGTTTTTCAAGTCAATCTGGATTTTTCCTTGTTTTTTAAGATTTTTAATTGGTGATTTACCTATATTACATGTTTCATCACCATTCCTATTCAAGGTCATTCCTGTATAGCATTCTCCTGTATCCAGTCTTGCCAAAATTCTGCTGTAAACTGTTTTCTTGTCAAAAGGTGACTCATTTCTTAGGAGTGCTTTAATTACATCAATATCTTCCTGCTCAATACCATAGGGCGATAGTAGAACTTTTAATCGGTCAATCAAGCTAAGCTTATTGAGGTAATCATTGTCGTAAGAAATAATATAATCTCTTAGAGGGTTTGCTAACATTTGCTGGTCTTTGCTTTGATAATAAAGTTGAAATTCAAGAGGAATTAAAACAATGTCCCCAGGCTTTAATCTTTTTTTAGCCTGCTCTAGAATATAATCAACGCCAAGTCCTGCATTAACTCCGAGATTTACTGTTGATATACCAGTCGAAGATTCTATTTGCTTTGCTCCAATACCAAAAAGTGCATTACTACCTGAGACAATCACTATTTTTCGGTTGACAATCTGCGAGGCATACTTTTGCTTGTTTCTATATGCATAGTAAATCCAATCTTCAGAATAAGGTTTTCTCTGATTTCCATAAATGATTAAGAGATTAATAACTAACTCTTTTGCTAAACAAATAAGTGTTGTTAGCTGTATATTATACACATCT
>JAQYWN010000188.1 GCA_029379265.1 Rhizonema sp. NSF051 | reverse complement strand
TGGTGGCGGCAAGTAGGGTGGGAATCATCAATACGCCGAACCAACCGATGTAGATCCGGTTCTCGGTGCTGGTGATCCATTCACAAAACTTGTCCCATACATTGGCGCTACTGCGCTGTTGTAAGGTTGCTGTCATTGTTTTTATGATTGCTTGATTTGATTATGTATTTTAGGCGACTTTTTGTTTCGCTTGTTTATATATTACTTTACATTCCTTTACAAAAGCAAGGGGTTATTGATTAGCCCTTTTCATGATACCTATCAGGTTTACTTATAGTTTAATATGCGACTCTATGCTACAGCTATCAAGCCTCTGCTGATGCAAGTGTGATACCATTTCACGAAAATCTTGATACAATTCGCGTAAAGTTCTGCTTCCCCTGCTAAGACTGCTCCCCTGCAAGCCTAAATGTATCAACTTTAAAGTGAAACGATATGAGTGCTGGTAAATTGGCAATTTGGCAACAATACGAATCAAGGTGAGATTATCTTATAAATAAAGGCAAATGGTAATTGGTGATTGATAATTTGTGAACTGTGTTTTTCGTCACCATTACCAATTACCCATTCTCCATTACCAATTTCTCCGACGAACAGAACTTCGGGAGGGATCGGAGGATTGGGTACAAAAAGTCTATAAACAGAGCGTATGGGGACATAGTAGGTTGTGGTTAAAGTCAACGTCTTAGTGAGAGTCGATACCACATTTGGGATATTGGTTAAGGTCAACGTCGCGGTGAATAATGACGTTGTTGTCAAGGTAAAAGTCAGGCTTAAAGAAGAAAAATCTCCAAACTGAATCCCAGAGGTAGATCCGTGGGAATATAATCAAGTGCTCAATTCATCTCTAATACGAGTACATCGAGTCTTATAATATAGATATCGCGTTCAAGCACAGCCAGAAAGCCTTGAATAAAAGCTTTTTTAATTTTTAATTCTGCCAAGCGTTACTAGGCTAGAATTCCATCGACCTACTAACCTCTAGCAAGTCGCAGACTTCTCCGTCTGTAGTTTGTGGAAAGTTTTCATACCAGAAACCAACGCTATAAAAAGGGCTTGGTGTTGCGAGGCAGATAGTTTTATCTACTAAAACTTCAAATTTGTGGCAGGCTTGGGGTGATGAAACTGGTACTCCAAGCACAATTTCTGCTGGTTGGTGTTTCTGCAAAGCTAGTATAGCAGCATACATTGTTGCGCCTGTTGCCAAACCATCATCCACCAAAATTATGGTGCGTCCACACAATACGGGTATTGGGCGATCGCTCCGATAAAGACGCTCTCTTCGCTCTAGTTCTTTTTGTTCTGTTTCTGTAACCCTGTCAATGTCTTTGACAGAAATCTTTTCCTCGCAGACGATCTCTTCGTTTAAGATTCGCACACCACCAGAGGCTATAGCCCCCATTGCCAGTTCTTTTTGACTGGGAACACCTAGTTTGCGTACTACAAAAACATCGAGAGGAACATTCAGGGCTTTAACTATTTCAAAAGCAACGGGCACACCGCCTCGTGGTAACGCTAACACCAACACATCTTGGCGATTAGCATAAGCTTCTAACTTCTGAGCCAAAAATTGACCTGCCGCCTTTCGGTCTTTAAATCGCATGGTGTTAAGCTCCCGCTCATCTCTAAAAAAATTACTGGTTGTAACACATCCGTTTCATTCACTAGTTTGAGTGACTCGATATAAATGATGCCTGATTACTGCTATTTTAATATTCTCAACCAATACTAAAAAGCTTTAAGTTTCCTTTCCTCTAACTAATGGAAGGTTGAAAACTGTTAGCTAAGCTATTTAATGAATGAATTTATTAATGAGCCGATCGCAAACTGTACGAATACAAGAGCGCTCTTGGCAACTGATACGTTGGCAGGGCGGGAGCCAATGCTGTTCGTGCTTGCGTCTCTAGCGTGCTTTTGAGAAGACGGTACCAGTGCACACAGGAGCGTTAGGGAAACGAACGTAGTTCTGAGCGGCAGAGACCACTGCTCAGACTTATCTGTGTACGCAAGTGTTTAATTAGAAACCCCATTTTGTAGAGGTTGCTGGATTTTTGGCATCAATTCCTGTAATGAATACCATCTAAAGTGTTAAAGCTATTTCATTTTCTTTAAATCAGCGTTTTGTAATTATAGATATATAAAGTTAAGCCTAATTGAATGACAATAAAAACTTATATACCTTAGCCAAAATACTCCCTCTACAAAAATGAAACTTTGGCAAAAAGTAGCGGGAGTGACTGCTTTAATTGTACTTGCTTTGACAGCTATATATAACTCTCAAAATACTGTCAGTACAGTAACACCTCAAGTCACTCTTCAGTCGGCTTCAAGACTAACATCATCACAGAAACAACGCGAACTCAGAACACAATTTTTTGATAACTGTCGTCAAATTAATGCTAATTCTAGTGTTAATGTCCGACAAAGCCCCTCAAATAATAGCCCTGTGACTGAACGCTTAGCTAATGGTTCTCATATTTTGATGGAAGATAGAAGCAGTCATGGTTGGGTGCTAATTTATCAACCTGTGAGAGGTTATCTATTTGCTAAGAATCTCATCCATTGTGGGGTAGCACGCCCACCTAGCAACTGCCGTTCAGTTAATAGTATGCTTGGTGCTAACATTCGCGAAAGACCTTCGCTTAATAGTCCTGTACTCAGGATTTTAGATTACGGTAACGCTACTAACATCGCCAATCGCGGTAGCAAAGGCTGGGTGAAAGTTAACGCCCCTATAAATGGTTATGTAGCTGCGAGTAGTCTTGGTTACTGTTCAAGCAAAGATATTTGAAAATCCTTCAGATGAGAGTGAAATACGTTCACTGCAGCATCTCCGCTCGAGTTGCCAGCTATGAGTTACGGTAACCTACGTTTTTTAATGTGGGACTTTGGCTGTGGAAGCTTTATACAAGAGCGCTACGCTCCCTTGATTGTTTAGGGAATGCATACCCACCTATGTAGTTTTTATTTATATTTGTTTCATAAATGTCATCAAGCCGTAACTCATAGCTGCCTTTCTTTATAAATACTACAGATCGGCATTTTGGCAGATCTGTAGATCAAAGGATGGGTATCATATGAATCAAGTGCAAGAGTGTCAAACTCTAAAATATCCTCGGTCAAGTGCCGGGGATTTTTATTGAGTGTGTGATGGCGCTGATACTTGCTGGTGCTAGAGTAGATGAGCGATCGCTTCCGTGTGGAATCAACGCTAATGATTTATCCATTTTCAGCTATAAGCGCAGGATTGGGGAACCCAAGCGCGAAGTCTTGGGGGCGTCTGCAACCGTCCCCAGAGCTTCGCGCGAAGTCTCGCTCTAGAGAGTACTCTCTAGAGCGGAGCTTCGCGACTACGACGCCTAGATCTAGAATGAACTGCTGGGCATTTATTTTTATGGATCACTCCTATGTTTATTTGTGCTGACTTACTTAGTGATAACTGATTCACATTTATTTATATTTGCTGAGAACACGAAGTTATGGCGATCTTGGGATTTTACAGCCGCGATTCTTTCTCATTTAAGTTAACTTTCAGTACACAAATGAATTTTATTTACAACTCTTACTGTATAAACCTTATTAAGAGCTGATGAGCTAACCAACTTACAAAGGAATAAGGAGAAGGCATATGTCAAAGAATACAAATGATTGGCTTTTAAATGAAGAAGCAGAGTTATCTGGCAGTGAAAAAAAGTCTCTACTGCAAAAGTACTTATATAATCCTTTATCCATTGCAACGTCAAAGCTGGCTTCCGTAATAAAAACTACCACAGCTTTTCATACAGTAGAACCATTAGAAGAACGTCCTCTTACCCACAAAACACAGGACATACACGAACAATGTTTATACACTCGTTTCACGGATCGCGTTGATCCATCAATTTACTACTCCATTTTCTTTGACCACTTAAAATTTTGAAACGAGAGTGAAGGAGGATGGACAGGTAGGCGTAGCGGGGAAGCAATTTTCTTCATATTCTTTCTGTCCCTTTTCAATTAACTCTTAGCACAACAACTCGATTATCTACATTCAGCACTTGTACTTTTTCCGACAAATCGGCGATTGGCACTTTCCAGTGGGAATGACCGCAAATTACCAGTACATCGTTTGCTGTAGCAAGTTCAGCACGGATAGAATTATTTCCCTTCAGGTGTGCTTTTGCATCGTTGGGACCTTCATGCATAATGAGAATATCTGGGACTTCCCTCACCAGTTCTCGAATGGCGTGGATAAATTCCTCTTCTGGACGACGAAACGGCTTGCTTTTCTTGCCGATAATACCTGAAATACCAGCGATGCGAAGTCCATCTACAGATGTCATGTCACCATCTAGATAGTGTATACCTTGCACATCTTGAAATGCCTGGACTTCCTGTAGTGTCTTTCCAAAACTGTCGTGGTTTCCCCCTACTCCAGCCACCCAACGAAAACTGCGACTAAAAGCTTGCCACACTTCACGGACATCGCCTCTACCGCCACGTTTATCTACCTGTGCGTAAAGATCTCCTGCCAAAATTATACCTGTTGTCTGCGGTGATGGGATCTTTCTTAAATCAGCCAAGTTTTCTAGTTCTTCTACAACAAGATGACCGAGAAGGCTGTGATTTTTCGGAGCAATCCCTTGGAGATCGCTTGTGGCAATGATCGCCTCTAACCCAGCAGGAAGTGAGTCAACTTTTCCCAACAAAACGGGTACAACCTTATTAACTACACCAATACCACTGAGTGCTGGAGCAATAAATGGTATTTGGTGAATGGGATGCTTAGAAATAGAAGTTATGTGCATCTAGTTTGAATTAAAAATAAATTTAAAAATTAAAATCTGTTTGAATATTAATTATAAGCATTCACCTATCACAACTCTTTGCGCTCCACGACTCACGCGCATTTTTGAACTCGTCCCGCCAAGCCCTAAAGTGTCTGTCTTTGATTTTCCTGACACTTATAACAGAACAATTTGAGCTTTTGTCAGGTGAGCTATGCCCATTGAACTTGGTCTCAACCTAGTAG
Organism: Rhizonema sp. NSF051; assembly: GCA_029379265.1. Lineage (GTDB taxonomy): Bacteria > Cyanobacteriota > Cyanobacteriia > Cyanobacteriales > Nostocaceae > Rhizonema. The sequence goes on along the minus strand of JAQYWN010000188.1, from coordinate 6,303 downwards.
TCTGTCAACCTAAAATTGACGGGTTAGGGCAAGCACGGGAAGCAGGGGAAGCAGGGGGGGAAAGAGATTTTTCTTAGTGCTGTTAACCTGGCAAAATTGAATTGACAGACTACTAGTAATGTTGGGGTTGGGACGAACACAGTTAAACGAGAACGGACAACAGAGATACAAAATCGAGAGCGCTCGAAGGACTCTCAAAGGACCATTTTGAGGCACAGTCTGCTCTACAGAATGCTCTTTTCCGCTCTTCGAGTGCGTGCTTATTGAGACTAGTCTCAACAAAACAACAGAGCAACCGCCTCGCGGAGGCGCTCGTCTGCCGGGGGAAGCTTACACCCGGCGCGAGCGAGTGCGAATTGTTATCTAGGACAAATGTAGCGTATTGCCCACCCTAAGCTTGAATTTCTTGATACATATAATACGAATTGTAGCAATGCATAAGTTTTATTGCCTTGAAATTAAGGGCAATTCTACAGCGAAGGCGCTGCACGTTCGCTTCTATCCAAAATGAACGAGAATTAAAAGATATAGGATTTTACATGAGATGACTATGGCTCGTAAACGCTTGATTATTGAAATGGGAATGGGGATCGATCAGCATGGTCAAGAACCGACGGTGGCGGCTGCGAGGGCTGTGAGGAACGCGATCGCTCATAACTCTTTACCTGGTGTATGGGAAGTTGCTGGCTTAAGCGATCCTGATGAAATGATTGTGGAAGTCCAGGTAGCAGTGCCATATCCGGAACAAGTACGGCATGAGGAAGTTTTGGCTGTGCTGCCTTTTGGTCGCAAAACTCTCACTGTTGAGTCTGGGGGAATGGTGGTTCAGGGTAAAGCAATTCCTTCACTTCATGATAAAAACGACGAAATGTTAATAGCCGTCGCGGCAGTTACAGTTCTAATTGAGAATGAGTAGCTGAGGTTGAAGCGGACTCAAGATATTCAAATCATCTTTAATAATTGATGAAAAAAAGATCACTCATTATTAACCCAAGTTGCTAGTTATCAAAAAGCACCTGATTTTAAGTATGAGATTGTACTTTTTAGTATTAAGTCATGTCCTGTTCGTGTCATGAATCAGTAATGTTACATTCGGACAAATGACGGGGAGCAATAGAGCGCTCATCTTACTCTTAAGTGGAATCTATTTGGGATGCGCTAAACTATAAGTAGTGGGTGAATATCTCTGTTTTGTAAGTCCAATGGACAGCTAATTATTCACCAGGAAGAGCGATGATGTCTCAAGAGAATAACGAAGCATTTCAGATTCAGGATATAAATAAACTCAAACCAGTCCACTTTGCCGACTTAATCCGAGCTGCACAACTCATTTTCGACCCAGGCAAGGGAGTTTCTGGAGTATCTTTATCTATTAACTGGCAACAGTTCGGCATTCCCGATTCAGTGGTTGAAAATTTGAAAGCACTAGGTCAGGAGTATCGATATGCATCTCCACACATACCAATTGAAGTCATCTGGAGTAAATTAACCCCAGAAACTCGTATTTGGTTTTTTCAAAATAAAGATGAGTTGTGGAAAATTGAGGAAGCTTTCCCAGCGCTAGACGAAGACTGACAGAATCAGGGGTGGACAACTCACCCTATCTACAGGGCAAATGAAAAAAGCGCCAGGGAGTGTGACCGTGTTTCCACCCCTCGCGCTTTCCTCTTCAATACTTGCTCCTCACACACAACTGAAGAATATCATTAACTCAAATAAAAAACAAGTCTTTTAAGTGACAGTTTGACAACTGGATTTCTGAATTGTCAGAGTCAATGAGAGTACAATTTCCTGTCTTCTGTCTGCTTCCCACAAAAAGCAAAAAGCGCCAGGGAGTGTGACCGTGTTTCCACCCCTCGCGCTTTTTGTTTTCAACTTACTCCTCACACACTCCTAAAGAGTATCACTACTTCTATCGGGAGAGAGATATATAAAGTGCCACTTTGAAAACTGTACTATTCCTCATGGACAAATTAGTGTAAAAAGTGACGTACATTCGTGAACACCATTACTAGACCCAGTTCATTGGCCGCTTTGATGGAATCTCCATCTCGCAAACTTCCTCCTGGTTGAACGATCGCAGTAATTCCCTTCTCTGCTGCTGTTTTTACCGAATCATCAAAAGGGAAAAATCCATCAGATGCGAGAAACGATCCTTTGGCTTTTTCTCCAGCTTGTTCTAAAGCTATTTTCACAGAACCAATGCGGTTCATTTGACCTGCGCCCACACCTAAGGTCGTGCGATCGCCACTCACGACAATTGCATTCGATTTGACATGCTTACAAACTTTCCACGCAAACAGCAATTCTTCCAACTCCAGATCGCTGGGTTGGCGATCACTGACAATTTGCCATTGACTCGTGTCAGCAACCATGTCATCTGCTGCTTGTACAAGAAAACCACCTGCGATCGCTTTCACAGTTTCCTGCTGTCCACTGCTTAAGTCTGGTAAAACCAATACCCGTACCTTTGATTTAGCTGCCAATATTTTTTGTGCTTCCGTTTCACAACCTGGTGCAACGACGCATTCTAAGAATGTCTTTGTTAACTCAGTAGCTGTCGCCGGATCGATCAGACGATTAAGTGCGACAATTCCACCAAATGCAGAAACAGGATCGGCGTTGAAAGCCTTTTCATAAGCTTCTTTAAGACTATTTCCCAAAGCCACGCCACAGGGATTAGTATGTTTGAGAATCGCTGCTGCAGGTTCGCTGAATTCAGCTATCAGGCGTCGTGCGGCTTCTAAATCAACTAAGTTATTGTAACTGAGTTCTTTGCCTTGAAGTTTAGTAGCAGCTGTCCATCCAGTTGGAGTTGCACTTTGATACCAAGCTGCACTTTGGTGAGGATTTTCACCGTAGCGGAGAGATTGCAGTTGAATTCCGGAAAGGATGTATTGTTGGGGTAAGCTTGATTCTGAAGCTGACTGCTGTATAAGATAAGATGCGATCGCTTGGTCATAGCTTGAAGTATGCAAAAATCCTTTAAGAGCGCACCTTTGACGAAACTCCAGCGATGCGTCACCATTGGTGCGTAGTTGCTGTAAATATTCCTCATACTGAGCAGGATCGCACAAAACTGTAAGATGTGCAAAGTTTTTCGCTGCTCCTCGGAGTAAAGTCGGACCACCAATATCAATTTGCTCAATTGCGTCAGATAAAGTGACGTCCTCATTAGCAATAGTTTCCTCAAAAGGATAGAGATTCACAACGACCAAATCAATGGGACGGATGTGGTTATTAGTCAAATCCGTTACATCTTGAGGCACATCCCGTCGTGCTAAAATGCCACCATGAATTCGGGGATGGAGCGTTTTGACTCGACCGCCTAAAATTTCTGGAGAACCAGTGTAATCAGAAACTTTGGTCACTGGGAGTCCCCCATCTTTAAGGGTTTGGGCTGTTCCTCCACTACTTATTAAATCAAACCCAAATTCTTCTACCAGGCTACGGGCTAGGTCGATTAAGCCTGTCTTATTAGATACACTTAGAAGTGCAAGACGCACCATAATTCTCTTTCCTTTAGTTGAGACAGTAGAGGGGCAGAAGAATATTTTACAAACCCCCAAGACTTCAAGAAAAAAATAAAGTCAGTAGATCGGGCTAACCCTCCTTCTCATTCATCGGAGACGCTACTTGTCACGCTTGCTTCAAGGGAGGGGTAAGCGAACAGGGCTGTCTCACCGTTCGCCCCTACGACTGGGATCTATTTACGTAAAGCTCGCGGGAGAGAAACTTCACTCTCAAAGCAGACTTTACCTGAAAATTTCTGTAACTAGTCGGCGATAAATATTGGTTTTACTGATAGTTTAATCACTTAAAATTTTGGCTGCATTCTCAATACTGTCTTCACTACTTGCGGCTCTTACTAAAATCTCAAACAAAGTTTGCTGGTGAGTGCAGTAAGCGTACAAGGGTTTCCCGACATTTCCACCCCTAGAACTATCCACATTGATATTCATAAGTGTTAAACATTTTTCTTTGAGCAATTCGACAAGACAGGTTTATATAAACTGGCTTTATGAAGTTTATAGAGAAACTTGGGAACAAAATGAATTAACCACAATCTCTCAATGGGTACGTGAAAAAGCCAGTATTGATGACAACAAAATAAACTTCCAGTTTATACCTGAAAAAGGAAAATAAGTCTAAATAAAAATATGTGTTCGATATGTGAAAGGATTTAAAAGTATTCAATTAACGGCACCAATAAAACTTTAGGAGCTAAAATTTTATGACTACTAACAAATCGGGAGTAAAACCCGGTTTTGTCTATTTGATCCAAGCTGAAGGTTCTAGCCCTCCACGGTACAAAATAGGCATAACTACCACGACTGTAGAGAATCGGCTAAAACAGTTAAACAGGCAACAATCAGCTTATCCTCTTATCTTAGTACATTCTATATCAGCCGATAATCCGAGAGCAGTAGAGAAGTATCTACATAACAAATTTAAAGCCCAGCAAGCCCATAATGAATGGTATACCTTCACCCCGTTCCAATTGTCAGTTGTGATGAGAGAAATGAAAAATGCTGATACGGCAAACGGAAGTTACGCCATAGTAAAGCCAAGCCCAAAAACAATAAAGTCAGTTTACCAGCAACCTGCAATAAGATTACCGGAAATAAGTGCAGAGAGCAGAAAACAAAGAATATTAGACGCTCAAGTACACAAAGAGTTAGCAAAGTCAATAAGACTGTATCCGACGAAACGAAACCCAAAACCCGTAAAAAAACAAAAGGGTAATATCGGATGGGGTGTTCCAATTTTTATAGGTTTGCTACTTATTTATTGTTTGTTAACAGCTTTTCCTCAGACATCTTACACACAAAATAACCACTCAGATTACCCAGTCATAGATCATCCTCAAAAGTAGAATTATCGATAAATATCAAATTTTAGCGCCTAAAATAATGTGTATACAAGAAATCGAGCTATTATAGCTTTTATAAGTTGGATAAAAAATCACGTATAAGACTAATCTTTATGTTTACTTGTCCATAAAATCTCTTTTTCTTTAATCAACTGATGAGTTATATTCTGTGACGGTCGATAAATTTTCCATCTAGCAGCAGGAATTTCAACTAGGTAGTAGGTGATGACTGCAAGCGCAGTTGATAAGATCGTTGTAGCGGTTAATCTATTATAAAATGCTTCAATAGGGATATCTGAGGTAAAGATAGGAGTAATTTTGCCAATGATTGGCATATGCCAAATGTATATGCCGTAAGAGAGGTTACCAAGGATTTCCAAAATTCGGAAGGGATTTCTCAAAATAGTAGCAAAAGATAACTTTTCGTTTTTAGTAAAACCATAATAATCCTCTGATTCAAAGGCAAAGATAAAAAATGATGTAATGATTGCTGTTAATGGTTGGAGAATAAAAATTGTTGTTGATGTTCTCCAACCACTTGGACGACCGATTAATCCCCATAGTTCTTGATGATATAAATGATATGCAGTCAGCAAATAAAGTACAAGCAATAAAATAACGCTAATAATTTTTTTTGAGGAGTTTAGCCATTTAAAGTTATTGGAAATTTTTAATCTGTTAAGGTGTTGATATTTGAGCAATGGATTAATGAGAAAACCACAGAAGAATAACTCCAAGCTATTACTGAGAGGAGCATACCAATATTTAAAGGCATATTCCATTTGCTCACTGATTTGATTGCGGAAACTTATCCACGCTATCAATTTGAGGACGAAAGTTACACCAATCACGCATACAGCAGCTAGGAGAATATGTTTTTGGTTCATTAAACGATGCCGAAAAAAGTTATAGAGAAAAGGAATAAGGATATAAAATTGTATTTCCGTTGATAAAGACCATAAAGCGTAATCAAAAGGTATTTGTTGGGAAACCATCTGAGAATGATATGTAAAAGTGCAGACTCGAATAAGATATCCCCAGTATTCAATTTTAAAAATTTCCGTATAAACAAACAAACATAAAATGAAAACAGCAAAATAGTAAAGTGGTAGAATTCTAATAGCCCGATTTCGCCAAAAGTTGAGAACTCCTTGCACATCAGCTGTATACCGTTCGGTATAAAATGCTTTACCCATTAAGTAGCCGGACAAAACAAAAAAAATCCAGACTGCTACTGGTCCATGACTGAATGTTAACCAACTGAGATTGTAACTTTGATAAAAAAGTGCATTTCTTGGAGGATTACAATGAATATTAACAACCATTAAGCAAGCGAAACCCCGCAGGGCAAGTGACGCATCTAAATGGTTTTTGGTCGGAAACTTTTCTAGCATTTTATATTATATTTTTACAGCTTGATTAATATATAC